>JADZCJ010000064.1 GCA_020851635.1 Anaerolineae bacterium | reverse complement strand
GCAGGTATCCCGGTCCGACTAATCATCAGGCTCATGGCACCAAGGAAAGGACGACCTCTGTGCCAGCCGCACACGCGGAGTCTAGCATATTTTCATTATTGGTGGTGAATGCAATTCATGTGGACTATAAAGAAATTGCTGAAATAACGCATGGACAAACCGAAACTGCGTCAGAAACTGTTTGCCGATTCTTGTCTCGCCTTGTTCCAGCACCAGACGATACCGCTTTTCCAACTCGCGCGTCAGGTTCTTGAGCAATTCTCGCTCCTGGACCTGCTGCACGCGCGCAATTACTTGCGCCGCAAACTCATTGCCAATCACGCTCCCGATATTCAACGTCTCGCGCAGATTATCTTCGAGCCGCGCGATCCGTTCTTGTATCACGCCCTCTACACGCGCGGGCAGCTCTTCCCAGTTCAAAGTCGGGCTGGCAACCCACTTGCCGTCGGCATCTTGCGCCAGATTCCCGCGTTCTTGAAGGTTGCGGAGCAACTCTACCGTAAAGAGCGGATGTCCCTCTGTGCGCGCAAACAATTCGGTCCGAAAGGTCTCGTCCAGCCGATTCGGTTCGGCGTCAACCAACGCGTCCACAAAGGCGCGACCCTCCGTGGCTTGCGCCGCGCCGAGATCAACCACAATCTCGCCATGATAGCGCTTGAGCTCGTTCAGAATCGGTTCAAAGGGGTGACGCTCGCCACCGCGTCCCAGCGCCACATCGTCAGGGCGATAGGTCCCCAGGACGAGTACTCGACTCGCTTCAAGTTGGCGCGCCAGATAAAAGAGCAAGCTCAATGAGGCGCCGTCCGCCCACTGCAAATCATCCAGAATCAAAACGAGCGTGTGCTCGCGTGACAGAGCTTGCAACACCGCCGCGTATTGTTGAAAGATTTTTTCCTGGTCCAAATTGGGATTGGGCGTAGAGCCGACTGCGTCCTTTTTCGTCTTGCCCATCCGTTCTGACAGCATAGAAGCCAGCTTGGTGTTGGTGGCGGCGCGAGTGACCATCTTGGCGAATAGAGTTGCCCCGGGCACAAAAATCCCTACGAGGTCGGGACCGACATCGAGCAGCGTTTGAGCTGAAACACGCACAAATTCCTTGAGCCGCGCGGCGTTTGCGGCATTGACCGCGTTCCCCGTCTCTTTTTCGTCTTGGGCGCCTGTGAGGACCGTGAGCAGCTGCCGAAAGGGAAGGTAGGCATCCATGGCGCCGGTTTGCGCGTTACACTCCCCAATCGCAGCGACTATCTTCGGATCGGCGGCTTCGGCACGACGTACAAACTCGGCGACGAGTGCGGACTTGCCTGCGCCCGCTTCGCCCGCAACGAATGCCACTTGCGTTTTCCCCGCGGCGGCCCGTTCGAGGAATTGCTCCAATGCCTTTAATTCGTGTTCACGTCCAATAAAGATGTCCCCAGCCATATGAATCCCTCTCTCGGATCAACATTCCGATGTGTTACGGGTCCTTTTCCATACTAACACATCGAGTCGGAATTTCGCAACGGCTTCACCCTGCAAGGGTGTGCCCAACTAAATCACCCCCTCGCTCACCACATCTGGTGATGACAGCTCACCACATTTCTTTGTATCCTCCTTGCGAAACAGTTCAGGAAGAAGGATAGCAATGAACAATATATCCGCCCCGCTTGTGGTATCACCGATGGCGCAGCGTTGTTTGGCTTGCTCGAAAACGTGCGTGATCCGGGAATGCCTTTGCTGTCTGTCAATCCTGTCGAGCAAGCTCAAAATATAAAGGAATGAACAATGAATACCAACATATCCCCGGCTCTTGGCGGAACGAGGGCGAAACTCTCTACGCTCTGGATTTTTGTCATGTTAAACATGATTTTTGCGGACATATTTTCCTTTATGCACCCGGGCAATCTCGAGCAGATAATGTCCGGTCATGCAGAGGGGATCCAAATCACGCCGGAATTTCTGTTGGCGGCTGCCGTTTTGACCGAGATACCGATTGCGATGGTGCTCTTGTCCCGTGTGCTTGGACACAGACCCAATCGCATCGCCAATATTGTCGCCGCACTGATTACCATCGTCTATATCATTGGTGGCGGTTCCATGACGGCGACATACATCTTTTTCGCCACGATGGAAATCGTAGGTTTGCTGTGCATCATCTGGTTTGCATGGAGATGGCACAGTCAACAATCAAGCCCGCTCGGCGTGGCGCTCAAACCGCGTGAACTAGTGCAATAACATGATGAAATTGCCGAGTCAAATGATGGCACGCGAGTTACAAAACACGCCGCTCAACTCCGCAATCTCATGTTGTTGCACTACTATTCCGTGTAGCTTGATTGACCAACACATGGAAACGCGAATTTCGCCAAACTGCGGCTTGGCACGAATCTTTGTTACTCTTTGCGTAACGACGAATAAAGATCAAATTTAGCCCAAATTCGCGCAGATTCGCGTTTTCCTCCGAGTTGTCAAGACAGAGTTTGTCAGCTCATTAAGCTAGTTGGAATAGGAGGTCAATCATGAAAGCAATTGTAGCAACCCAATATGGTTCCCCCGATGTCCTTCGGGTGGCAGAGGTCGAAAAACCATCGCCCAGAGAGAACGAGGTTCTCATCAAGATTCATGCGTCGGCAGTTGTCGCCACCGACCCCGGTTTTCGTCAAGGCGATATTGTCACCCGGTTGTTCAACGGCTTGACAAAACCAAAACATGCGATTCCCGGCGATGTGCTTGCCGGAGAAATTAAAGCGTTGGGTAAGGATGTCAGCAAATTCAAAACAGGAGACCGCGTGTATGCCGCATGTGCCACGACACAGGGTGGTCAAGCCGAATATATTTGCCTGCCCCAGGACGGACCGCTGGCAATCATGCCTGCCGGGATGAGTTATGAAGAGGCGGCGGGCGTGCCGGATGGCGCATTGGGCGCATTGAATTTCCTGCGGGATGCGGGAAACATCCGGCAGGGACAAAAGGTCCTCATCAACGGCGCGTCCGGCTCGGTCGGAACATACGCGGTGCAGCTCGCCAAATATTTTGGCGCGCACGTGACTGCCGTTTGCAGCACCGCGAATTTGGAACTGGTGAAATCGCTCGGCGCCGACCAGGCGATTGACTATACCAAAGAGGATTTTACCGAGCGCGGCGAGACCTATGACCTCATCTTTGATGCCGTAGGCAAGAGTTCGTATTCACGCTGCCGGAACCTGCTGAATGAAACAGGCACGTATGTGACGTCAGTGCCTGCGCCTGATTTTCTGGCTCAGCTCTTGCTGACGCGAAACAGTCGGGGCAAAAAAGCGCGGTTCGTGGCGCCGGGGCTGCGGTCGTCCGCCCAAAAAGCTAAAGACCTTGCGTTCCTCACCGAGCTGGTCAATGCAGGACATCTGAAATCGGTCATTGACCGCCGCTATCCGATGGAACAAATCGGCGAGGCACATCGCTACGTGGAGGCGGGGCACAAAAAGGGCAATGTTGTCATCATTCCGGCATAGGTTATTCTTGCCGCGCCATTGGGCGTTTGCTCGGTATAGTGACCTGCATTATGATTGCCAGCCATGACGCCCGTCCGCCGACAATATCTCTCGATCAAAAAACAATATCCCGACGTCATTGTCCTTTTTCGACTCGGTGATTTTTACGAGACCTTTGACGAGGACGCCAAAATCGTCAGCGACGTGTGCCAGATCGTGCTAACCGCGCGCGAGATGGGCGATGGCGAACGCGTTCCACTCGCCGGTGTGCCGTATCATGCCGTTGACAATTATCTCGCGCGCCTGATCCAGGCGGGGCACAAAGTCGCGATTGTCGAACAAACGACGACCGAGCCGGTCAAGGGGCTGATGGAACGACAGGTGCAGCGCGTCGTCACCCCCGGCACCGTCGTCGAGCCGAATCTGCTGCAAGACAAGGCAAACAATTATCTTGCGGCAGTTTTTGTCGCGCCAAAAAACAGTCCCCACGAGAGACGCGCCGGCATTGCCCATGCCGACATTACGACGGGCGAATTTGCGGCCACCGAACTGGATGCGCGCGACGTGGCGATGGAATTGGACCGCTTGCAGCCCGCCGAGGTCTTGGTGCTGACAAAAGAGCCGCGCGGCGAGCCCGCGCCCAAAGCATCCGGCTATGCCTCCTCCCACGTCTCGCCGATGGACGACGAGGCCGCGACACGTATCCTGCTCGAACAATTCAACGTCGGCGCGCTCGATGGGTTCGGTCTGCAAGGGCTGCCGCTGGCGACGCGCGCGGCAGCGGGGATCGTGCGCTATTTGCAGGACAACCAGCGCGGCGCGCTGGGACAATTGCGACCTTTGCGCGTGTATGCGACGGATGCATTCATGACGCTCGACCCGCCGACGCGGCGCAATCTGGAATTGGTAACGGCGATGCGCGGCGGCGGGCACAAGTTTTCGCTGCTGGGCGTGCTGGACGAAACCCGCACGCCGATGGGCGGGCGTTTGCTCAAACAGTGGTTGACCCAGCCGCTGCGCGATTTGGGCGCATTAAAAGCGCGGCTTGACAGCGTGGACGCGTTTTATCAGGATACGGTCGCGCGCCAAGAGGTGCGGACGCTGCTCAAACAAATTGGCGACATCGAGCGGCTCTGCAACCGGATTCAACAAAATATTGCATCGCCGCGCGAGGTGCGGGCGCTGGGCGCGAGTCTGGAGGGAATTCCTGCGCTCGGTCAGACGCTGCCCCCGTTCTTGCGACAGCAAGACGTCAAGTTGGATGCCGTGTGGGATGTGCGGACGTTGATTGCCAATGCCATCGTCGAGGACCCGCCCGCAAACCTGTCCGGCGGCGGCGTGATTGCGCCAAATTATTCCGCCGAACTCGATTCGATTACCCACGCGTCGCGCAATGCCAAAGACTGGGTCGCCGCGCTCGAACGCACGGAACGAGAGCGCACCGGCATCAAGTCTCTCAAAGTGGGCTATAACCGCGTCTTTGGCTATTTTATCGAAGTGACAACCGCGAACCTCTCGCAGGTGCCCCCCGAATATATCCGCAAGCAGACGCTCACAAACGCCGAGCGTTTCATCACGCCCGAACTCAAGGAATACGAAGCCCTGATCCTCAATGCCGAAGAGCGTTTGGTGGAATTGGAAACGACGCTCTTTCGCGGTCTGTGCGGCGAAATTTCGCAATATACGCCGCGTTTGCTCAAGACCGCCCGGCAGCTTGCCGAAATTGATGTGTATGCGGGACTGGCAGAGGTGGCGATACGCCATCGTTATGTGCGTCCCGAACTGGTGGACGAAAGCGTCATCGAGATACGCGGCGGGCGGCATCCCGTGGTTGAACAGCGCTTGCGCGACGAGCCGTTTGTGCCAAACGATGTGACGCTGACGCCCGACGAGCTCGTGTATGTAATCACGGGTCCAAATATGTCAGGCAAGAGCACCTTTTTGCGGCAGGTCGCTTTGATCGTGCTCATGGCGCAGATCGGCTCGTTCGTGCCCGCCGAGAGCGCGCGACTGGGGATCATAGACCGCATCTTTACCCGTATTGGCGCAGAAGACGCCATCAGCGCGGGTCAGTCTACCTTTATGGTCGAGATGGTCGAGACGGCAAACATTCTGCATCACTGTTCGCCGCGCTCGCTGGTGGTGCTGGACGAGATCGGCCGCGGCACTTCGACCTATGATGGCATTGCGATTGCGCGCGCCATCATCGAGTTTTTGCACAATCACCCACAGGCGCGCGCCAAGACCTTGTTTGCGACGCATTACCACGAGCTGACCGAATTGGAATCGTATCTGCCGCGCGTCAAGAACTATAACGTCGCAGTCGTCGAACAAGGGGATACCGTGGTATTTATGCACAAGATTGTGCGCGGTGGCGCGGACAAGTCGTACGGGATTCATGTCGCCCAACTCGCGGGCGTGCCGCGCCCGGTAGTCAGTCGCGCACATGAAATCCTCCAAGAGCTGGAGAATGGACATTCGCCCGCTGCCCGGCCGAACGCGCCGATTCAACTGCGTTTGTTTTCCCCCGACGATGATTTGCGCCGGGAAATCGCTGCCATTGATGTGATGAGCTTGTCTCCCATCGAGGCGTTGAACAAATTGTTCGAACTACAGAAACGAGCAAAATCGTGACAGATAGCCGCGTTGAAATCGTGCTGCACAACAGCGACCTTCTCCGGGACAATTTTCTGGGTGACCCACACACGCGCCGCGTCGGCATCTATCTTCCTCCGGGATACGACGGCGCAAAACGATACCCTAGCGTGTATTTGCTCGCCGGGTTCACCGGGCGCGGGACAATGATGTTGAATGAAAGCGCGTGGGACGAAAACATTCAGCAGCGTCTTGACCGCCTGATTGCAACGGACGAAATTCAGCCGATGATTACGGTGCTGCCCGATTGCTTTACAAAATATGGGGGCAGTCAATACATCAATTCAGTGGGCACGGGTCCCTACGAGGATTACATCATTCAAGAACTCGTGCCATACGTGGACGCACATTATTCGACGATTCCCAACCGCGAACGGCGCGGCGTGACGGGCAAGAGCTCAGGCGGGTATGGCGCAATGATGTTTGGGATGCGGCATCCCGAGACGTTTGGGGCGATTGCGTGTCACAGCGGCGACATGCACTTTGATTTATGCTATCGCCCCGATTTCATGCCGTTTCTGCGCTCGATTTCCAAATATGGCGGGGTCGAGAACTTTATTGGGACCTTTCGGAACGCACATCCCAAAAAGGGCGATTTTCACAGCATCCTTTCAACCATCGGCTATGCCGCGTGCTATTCGCCCAACACACAATCGCCATGGGGCTTTGACCTTCCATTTGATGTCGAAACAGGCGAATGGAATGACGCGGTCTGGGCGCGCTGGTTGGCTTGGGACCCCATCGAATTGATTCCGCAATATGGCGACGCGCTGCGCTCGTTGCAGCTTTTATTTCTAGATTGTGGATTGCGCGACGAGTTCAACCTGCAGTATGGCGCGCGGACGATGGCGGCTCGGCTCGCCCGCGCGGGAATTTCGTTTCGACACAAAGAATTTGACGACGGACATTTTGACATCCAATATCGCTACGATGTCAGTCTCAAAGCGATGAGTGATTTGTGGAATTGAGTGCCCTTTCGAAAAAATGTCATCTCGGAAAAATATCATTCCGAACAAGCACCAGTTCGAAAAGTCGTCATTTCGAAAAAGTGCCATTCCAAAGCAACGTCATTTCGAACGCAGTGAGAAATCTCGCGCGTGCCAAGACAGGTTTTCCCGCGCTCTGTTCGGGACGGTCGAAATGACAGCCGTCAACCTTGTTTTTCCACCCGCATAATCACATTTTTCCAATACCACCCGATGTCAAAGCGATGCAGTTCGGTGGCGCGTGCGGGCAGCGCCTCGAAAAAAGCGCGCCATTCGTCTGATGACTTGGTCATATAGCAGCGCGGCACGCCGCGATGCAGATACTCTGTTGAATCAATCAGGCGCGTCAGCGGTTTTTTGAGCAAGCCGCGCGTGTCATTTTCCACCACAAGCACCCCGCTGCGCGCGACGCGCATCGCTTCCCACATCACCGGACGCGGGTCGGGATTGTGGTGCAAGACAAACACGAGCATGGCGAGGTCGAACGAATTGTCGGGAAAGGGCAGACTCCTGCCATCATACAATTGCATTGGCAGCTTGCTGGCGTTGTAATCTACCACGTCGAGCAGTGTAAAATCTGCGCCGGTCGCATCATGAAGCATTTGAGCAACGATGCCGTTGCCCGCGCCGATTTCGACAATGTGCTGTTTGGGCTGCACAAACGGTTTGAGGTTTTTGACGATGGTTTCTTCGCGTGTTGGCATGGCGGGATTATAAAGGCATGTTTCAAGTTTTGAAATTCTGACCATCGGTTTTGCCGAATCCGCGTGCCTTTTCGGAATTTCAGGGGTGCATTGGTATAATCACGCCGCTCGTGCGGCATCAACAAGCCCTTTCCCGCTCCGTGCGTCCGCCCTGCCCTGCAAGTCCGCAACACAACCGCCAAACCGCCCGATCCGTAGAGACACACGCGCGCGAGACACACAGAATGTACCCGGAATTGATGAATGCTGCGCCCTAAAGTGGAGGCACAATGGTATCCGACCAAACGATTCAACGCCTGAATTGGCTGGATGAAGAACATCGTCGTGACAAAGCAACCCTGCTGGATTTGAACAGCAAGATTGACCAGTATTTGTCGCTGTTGAACGGATTTTCCAAGGGGATGCAGGACCTGGAAGAGCGCCTGGCGCGGGTTCAGGGACAATCCTTGCGCTATTCGCAAATCGAGAGCGCGCTGGCGCAGCTCAAAACCGAAGTCAACATGATGTTTGAACAATCGGAACGCCGCGGTCAGCAGCGCGAGAGCGAGTATCTCCAGGTGCGAACGTTGGACCGTGATCGCCTGGACAAGGCAACCGACTCGCTCGCCAAAAAGATCGAAGAGGTCGGACAGGGTCAGCGTTTTATCCAGAGCGACCGCGAAGCGCTCAAGCGGATCGAAGGCGGACAGGTTGCCTTTATTCGTGGCATTGAAGAACTCAACAAACGCATCGAGAACATGAACACCCGCATTCAGGTGACCGAAGAATGGGTGCGCCGCACGGGCGCCTTGATCGCCGAGGTCCAGCAGTTGGCGGACCGCCTGCGCGCCGACCGCGCGGATGCGCTGGAAGCGATGCGGCGCTCCGACCAAATGCGCCAGCGTCAGGTGACGGAATGGAACGAGCAAATGAAGGTCCAGCGACGCGAGATGGACGATTGGATCGCGCAGCTGCGGCCCCTGCTGGACCTGCCCAAAGAGACACGCGGTTATTTGGCGTTGATGCGTGAACTGGAGACACAACTCAAACAGATCGAACCGCGCCTGGTGCAGCGTCAGAAACTGAACGAAGATTTTACGCGCAAAGAAGTCGAATCGCTCAAAACCGAGCTGCTCACCCGTGAAAATGCCTCGGTCAAAGAATGGGAGTATTTCCGCGACGATTGGACAAAGAAAATCAGCGCCATCGCCACGCGGTTCGACCCGATTGACGAATGGCGCCCGCAGGTAATGGAAGAATTTCGCGAATTGCGCGAGCGCAACGATGCGGACCGTCTCCGCTTTTTGACGATCCTGGCAGATGTCGTGCGAATGCAGATCGAATATGGGCGCAATGCCAACGCGCGTTACGAGCAATTTGCCAGTGACATGATCACGCGTGTCGAAAATGAGCGCGCATCCGCCAAGGTGAAAAAACCCGCGCCCCCCCGACCCGCCGAAGACAATATCTAGTACTACAACGTTACTTTGCCCTGAAACGGGTATAATTTGCGGTCAAATCCACATGACAGGACCGATTTGCCTTGATTGGACATGTTTCGATCGCGCCGCTCGCCCCCAGCGGACGCAAACCCG
>JADZCJ010000063.1 GCA_020851635.1 Anaerolineae bacterium | reverse complement strand
TGAGCAAGGGGTTCTGGCAGAGATCGAGCGCATTCAACAGCAGAATTATGCCGCCTACCTCTCGCATCGCAAACGACATCTGCGAGAACTTCGCAGGTTAAAACCAAAGTAACGTTGTAGTACTAGATTCAACCTGATTATGGAAAAGAGATCAGAACCACGCCGCGCCGACCGCGCGGTCAAGGAGTTGATCACAGAAATCCCTGTTCGCAGTCCACTCGCAGGTAAAAGCAGTCTCGCGGCGGCTCTTGATGCGATGGTGCGCGAAGGAGAGTTGTGCCAAAAACTGCCCGACAAACGCGTTCACTGCTATGCCTGCGCTCACAACTGCCAAATCTCGGACGGCGGGCGCGGCATTTGCCAGGTGCGTTACAACGTCGGCGGCACGCTATTCGTCCCGCGCGGATATGTGGCTGCCCTGCAGTGCGACCCGATCGAAAAAAAGCCGTTCTATCACGTCCTGCCTTCGAGCGATGCATTGACTTTTGGCATGTTGGGCTGTGATTTGCACTGCGGGTATTGTCAGAATTGGGATATCTCCCAGGCGCTGCGAGATGCAACAGCGGGTCGGTCGCCCGAATTGATCACGCCGCAAGAGCTCGTCCAAATCGGTCGTCAATACGGGGCGCGCGTGTTTGCGAGCTCTTATAACGAGCCATTGATTACAAGCGAGTGGGCGGTCGAAGTCTTTCGAGAGGCAATCGAGGCGGGCTTTTTGTGCGCGTATGTGTCGAACGGCAACGCCACGCGCGAGGTGTTGGAATATATCAAGCCGTATGTGCGGGCATACAAGATTGACCTCAAGTCCATGCGCGACAAGAATTATCGTCAGCTGGGCGCGCCGCTGGACCACATTCTGGACGGCATCAAGATGGTCTATGCAATGGGGTTCTGGCTTGAAATCGTGACGCTGGTGATTCCCGGTTTCAACGATTCCGATGAGGAACTGCGCGACGCGGCACAATTTCTGGCGGGCATTTCGCGCGATATCCCGTGGCATGTCACCGCGTTCCATCAAGACTATAAAATGATGGACAAGGACAGCACGACGGTCGGACAGTTGGTCCGCGCGTGCGAGATCGGACGCGCCGCAGGGTTGAATTTTGTCTATGCGGGCAACCTGCCGGGACATGTGGGGGAATGGGAAAACACGTATTGTCCCGCCTGTCACGCCCTGCTGATCGAACGTCAGGGCTATTTAATTCGCGGTTATCATGTGACAGCGCAGGGAACATGTCCGCAGTGCAGCGCGGCGATCCCGGGAATCTGGCATAGCGACCCGCGCAATGTGCGGCTGCATGATGCGAATGACATTTGGCTGAGGCGAGCGCGAGCGGTGAGCAGATAGAGAAACAGGATGTTGCGTGTCCGCGGAGGTTGCGTCCGTGCCGCCAAATAGGATAGAATAGGCGCGCGCACCCCAGTCGTGTGCGCAGTTCCTACCCACGAGTTGCCCGGTGATCAGCGAACGCCGTTTCGAGTCCAATCCCTATCTTAGAATGCGCGGCGAATCACAGCTGCGCGCAAAACATGCTTTCGAGCGCGCCGCGGGCTGGCGATTTGGGTTTGTATTTGGCGCCCTGCTGGTCCTGTTCGGCTATGTGCCCGACGCGTTTCAATTGTGGAGCTGGCATGCCGAGTATTGGTGGGTCAAGCTGGCGCTCGCGTGTTTCACGATTCTGCCGCTGGCGGTTTTGGCAGGCGGCATCGCGGGTCACGTGAACTGGCAGCTCAAGCTGCCGGTCTGGGCATTGTTTGGAATGCTTGCCGGATGGTGCGCCGTCAACATCCCCTTTAACGGCGCCCGGATTATGCTGCAAAATCTGGACAGCAATCTGAGCGCGGCCCCGTATTTGCCCGTCCCTTTGACCGCGAGTGAGTCCTATGGGATGCTGGCGGCGCTCGGCGCGGGCGTGGGACTCGTCGTCGGCGGTCTGCAAACTCTGCTTGTAGCTGCCGCGTGGGAACACTCTACCGAAGATTACCGCATGACGGCGATAGGTTGGGCATTCTTGCTCCTGACTGCGCCGTTCGCCTTTGGCTTTGCCTTTTTGTATGATTGGAACACCCATCTAACACTGCGACTTCCGGTGGAGCGCGTCCACGCGATAGTCCAGAGCGGATTGGACGATGCGCCAAATCAAAACCCCACGACGATGGCAAGTCAACATGCGCTGAACTATGTTATCGGACAGCACTGGCGCGCCAGGTTCGGCGAAAAATACACGATACACCTCGCCGGCGCCGATTCCGCGCGACCGGGCGAGTCGTATGTGGATGCATCATTTGACAATGGGTTCAATTTGCGCTGTCGAATCGCTTTGGCGGATGAGGTCCCAATTGCCTGTATGGACCTCAATGCCGAGTATACGCGCTTGATCTCGGAGTTTGTGCCGCGCGGCAGTTTTCGGTGCGGCGATTGCGAGGCGAGCGTATCGCCGCAAGCTGCCGAATGGCGCGCGGCAAATGCGCGCGAGCTCGACAGCGCGGAACGCGTTTCGATAAAACACGGCGCGGGCGGCAGTGTTCTCGTGCGGGTCTCCGCGCGAGAGGGAAATCGTTCGCAAGCAAAATTCGAGTGCCTGGTGTCGGGCGCAGACCCCGTCATCGTGGAACGTTGCAGAAATTTGTGAGGAGTGAATCAGATGTCCGTCATTGAAGACCTTGTTGCGCGCGAGATACTGGATTCGCGCGGAAATCCCACCGTCGAAGTGGACGTGTATTTGAGCGATGGAAAAATGGGGCGCGCCGCCGTGCCGAGCGGCGCATCAACCGGCGTGCACGAGGCGCTGGAACTGCGCGACGGCGACGCTTCGCGCTATAACGGCAAAGGGGTCGAAAAAGCGGTCCAAAACGTCAACACTGTCATCGCCGAGGAACTGGTGGGATGGGACCCGACCGATCAGAGCGCGATAGATGAAATGATGCTGAATCTCGACAACACGCCGAACAAAGCGGCGCTGGGCGCAAACGCGATCCTGGGGGTCTCGTTGGCGGTTGCCAAAGCGGCAGCGGCTTCACTTGACCTGCCGCTTTATCGTTATATCGGCGGAGTGAATGCGCGCATCCTGCCCGTGCCAATGATGAACATCATGAATGGCGGCGAACATACATCCTGGCAATCCACCGACTTTCAAGAGTTCATGGTCGTGCCTGCGGGTGCGCCCGATTTTCCAACTGCCGTCGAATGGGGCGCAGAGATTTATCATGCGCTCAAGGCGCTGTTGAAAAAACGCGGCTATAGCGTCCAGGTCGGCGATGAGGGCGGGTTTGCTCCGACGCTGAAATCCAACTCGGAAGCGCTCGATCTCGTCATGGACGCGATCGGTGCGGCGGGCTATCGCGCCGGTGAGCAGGTCTATCTCGCGCTCGATGTAGCCGCCTCGGAATTCTATCAAGGCGATGTTTACAAACTGCCCAAAGAGGGCAAAACGCTCAATTCGACCGAGTTGATTGATTGGTATGCATGGCTCGTTGAAAAGTATCCGCTGATCTCGATTGAAGACGGTCTTGCCGAAGACGATTGGACCAATTGGGAGCAGTTGACTGCGCGGCTTGGCGCGCGGATTCAGCTTGTAGGCGACGACTTTCTCGTCACCAACGTCGAACGGTTGCAGCGCGCGATTCAAAGCCGGGCAGCAAACTCGATTTTGATAAAGTTGAACCAAATCGGCACGCTTACGGAAACGCTCAATGCGGTAGAGATGGCGCATCGCGCGGGATGGACCACCATGATCTCGCATCGTTCGGGCGAAACCGAAGATGCGACGATTGCTGACCTGGCGGTGGCGACCAATTCGGGACAAATCAAGACCGGCGCGCCGGCGCGCACCGATCGCGTCGCCAAATACAATCAACTTTTGCGTATTGACGAAGAGCTGGGTGAAGCGGCGGTTTATGCGGGCAAGGACGCGTTCAGAGGGTTGAAATAAAGCTATGCCATACACACCACGCGGCAAGTATTTTGAGGAATTGGAATTGGGGCAAGAGATATTTACTGCCTCGCGCACCATCACCGAGAGCGATTTGGTCCAGTTCGCCAATCTGACCGGCGACACAAACCCCATGCACACGGACGCCGAGTCGAGCAAAAGCGGCATGTTTGGCGAACGCATCGCGCACGGGCTGTTGGGACTTTCATACACAATGGGGCTGTTGTGGCCCCTGGGGTTCATGGAAGGGACCGTCATGGCGTTCATGGGGTTGGAAGCCAAGTTCAAAGCGCCCATCAAGATCGGCGACACGATTCACGCGATGGCAAAGATAAAGCAGAAAAAGGAAATGAAGGCGATGGGCGGCGGCATCGTCGTGCTCGAATCGCGGTTGTACAACCAGCGTCAAGAGGTCACACAGCAGGCGGACATGACAGTGTTGATCAAGTCCAAACCCCATGACCCCACCGTATGAAAGAATATATCCGCTTTATTTATGCGTACAATAAATGGGCAAACCAGCGCATCCTGGACACCTGCCAACAGCTGACCCAGCAGCAATTCCTGGCGGGACAGGGACATTCCGGGGTGAATCCCTCGATCCGCGACACGCTCGTTCACACGATGGGCGCGCAAGAAATCTGGCTTGCGCGCTGGGGAGGTGTTTCGCCGACGCGTTCGCTTGATCCTCAGGATTTTGGCACGCTTGCGCTCGTGCGTCAGTATTGGAACGAGGTCGAGCAGCACACACAGGGTTTTATTGACGCGGTCCAAGAGGATGTCCTGGTGGATGTGATGCGCTATCAGACCACCTCCGGAAAACCGTATGCGTATCCGCGCTGGCAAACCATGGTCCATCAGGTCAATCATGCCACGCAACACCGCGCCGAGGTGGCGCTGATGCTCACCACAGCCGGACATTCGCCGGGTGACATGGACCTTTTGGTTTATATGCGCGAAACCAGCGCCCAGATCTGATGCTCGAACAAATTGACCTTACACGCAAATTAGACAGGGCGACATACCGGACTGTCATGCAGCCGCTCAAATTCGAAATGTACGAGATCGGGCGAGCGGTTCACGACAGCAAGACTCCGGTGATCGTGATCCTGGAAGGATGGGGCACCTCGGGTAAAGGTCGAGCAATCAGCGAACTGACCGCGCGGCTCGACCCGCGCGGTTTTCGGGTCTATCCCATCAATCCGCCGAGCACGCGCGAGATGCGCTACCCTTGGCTGCACCGATTTTGGCTCAAAATGCCCGCTCGAGGTGAAATTGCCATCTTTCATGGGAGCTGGTATCGCCGCGTGTTGATTGATCGCGTGGCGAGAAATATTTCCAAGACCGAATGGCGGCAGGCGTTTCGTGACATTCAGGACCTGGAGCGCGCCCTGGCGGACGATGGCGTCGTCATTCAAAAGTTTTGGCTGCATATTGACAAAAAAGAACAGGAACAACGCATCGAAAAGCTGCTCGCAAGCCAAACAACGGCGTGGCGGGTGAGCGACGAGGCGCGGATCGAGACGCGCAAATACAAAGAGTTCAGTCTGGCGGCAGAAGAAATGTTTGGCTATACACAGGCAGAATATGCGCCCTGGAATGTGATCGGCGCCACAGACCGGCGCGCCATGTATGTTGAGGTTTTCGAGACCTTGATCGCGCGGCTCAAACCATTTGTGAGCGACTCGTTGACCGAGTTGCACCCTGCCAACGAGCAGACTGCCCGCCAGCTCGAGGGCGAAATCGAGGATGCTGGAGAATACCGACCTAACCCAATCCCTTGACGAGACGACCTACCGGGAGAAACTGGACGCCCTGCAAAAACGGCTGCATACGTTGTGTTACGAGACGTATCGCGCCGAACGCCCGGTTATCATCGTCCTGGAAGGATGGGATGCTGCCGGCAAAGGCGGCACGATCCGGCGGATTGCCGAGGCGCTCGACCCGCGCGACTATATCGTCTATCCGATCGCCGCGCCCGAGGGCGAGGACAAGGCGCGGCATTACCTCTATCGTTTTTGGCGGCGGCTCCCGCCGACGGGACATTTTGCGATCTTTGACCGCTCCTGGTATGGGCGAGTCCTCGTCGAACGCATCGAGGGTTTTGCCCAAAAGAACGAATGGCAGCGCGCCTACCGCGAAATCAATGATTTCGAGCGCGGCTTGACGGAATTTGGCGCCATTCTGTTCAAGTTCTGGTTGCACATTTCACCCGAGGAGCAGCTGCGGCGTTTCCAGGCGCGGGCGGCGGTGTTATATAAACAGTGGAAATTGACCGATGAAGATTGGCGCAACCGCGAGCAGTGGCAGGCCTATCATGACGCCGTCAACGAGATGCTGCTCAAAACTTCGCCTCCCAACGCTCGCTGGAGCGTGGCGCCCGCCAATGACAAGAATTTTGGACGAATCTTTGTGCTGCAAACAATCGTTGACAAATTAGATCGAGAGCTCAAGGCGTGACGCTGTTTTGGGCGCGCCTTGTCACGCTATCCCCCTCAAGGAGCAATCATGTCCTCTCATAAAGGTTGGGTTCTTGTGCTTGGTTCATCGTCCGGTTTTGGAGCGGCTTGTTCCAGGGCGCTGGCAAAAGCCGGGTACAATATTTTTGGTGTGCATCTTGACCGCGCCGCAGGTTTACAGCGAGTGAGTGAACTGGTCGCCGAATTACAGGCGACGGGCGCTCAAGTCAGGTTCTGGAACAAGAATGTCGCGCGCGATGAAGTGCGTCTCGAAGTGATTGCGGGGATCGCCGAGACCCTGACCGGCAAACCCGTGGATTTTGGCGGGCTGGCGCTGAGCGACGAAAACAATCGCGACGCCGCGCTCACGATCTTGTCAAAGGCGCTCGAGGACCACAAGGGCGCGATCAAAGCCATGCTGCATTCGGTTGCCTTTGGCTCTTTGCAGCCGTTTGTGTCGGACAATCTCAAAGAACAGACTTCGCGCAAACAAATGGAAATGACGCTCGATGTCATGGCAAATTCGATGGTGTATTGGGTGCAAGACCTGGCACGCACGCGACTCGTAGACCGGGGCTCCAAGGTCTTTTCCATGACGAGCGCGGGTTCTCGCCGCGCCTGGGGCGGCTATGGTCCGGTTTCGGCTGCCAAGGCGGCGCTCGAAGCGCACACGCGTCAGCTCGCGCGCGAGCTGGGACCGCGCGGCATCCTTGTCAATTGTTTTGAAGCGGGTGTGACCGACACCCCCGCGCTGCGTCTGATTCCCGGCAGCGATGTGATCAAGGAGGAGGCGCTGCGCCGCAACCCCGGCGAACGCCTCACGACCCCCGAAGATATTGCCGCCACGTTCGTTGCGCTGATGGACCCGCGCGTCCGCTGGATCAGCGGCACAACCGTCCGCGTGGACGGCGGCGAAGACACTCTATAATCCGGCTGGACTGTAAAAGGCAGAGGCAACGCGCGTTGGAGCGTCCCAACTCTTCCCAACCGCGGTTGCTTTTACCTTGATTTGCTCATGGCATTCGACTGGTATCCGCAAGCCGAAAAATTCGAGACAACCAAATTTTATTCAGGCAATCAGGGTCGCCGCGCAGTCGTCATTCATATCGCGCAAGGCGGTTTTGCCGCCGCCGTCAAGTGGCTGCAGGACGCGCAGATGAATCCCAATTCGTCGGCGCATTATGTCATCGCCAAGGATGGTCGCGTCGCGCAATTGGTTTCGGTGAATGACGGCGCGTGGGCGAACGGTCTGCGCTGGAATACGGATGCGACACAGCCGAACGGGGGCTATTGGACTAATGCGCGCGGTGTGCGCGTCACGCCATCCTGGCAAGATATCGTCCCCGGACAAAACCCGAATTTTTATACCATCAGCATCGAGCATGAAGGGTTTTATCAGGAGGAATGGACGCCGGAAATGTATACGGCGAACAATGACTTGCTGGTATGGATTGCCGAACAATTTGATTTGTGGTGGAAGCCCTATCGCAATCTGATCGGGCATTATGCGATTGACAACGTTGACCGCCCGAACTGTCCCGGACCGACCGTCAATCTGGAAACCATGGCGGCGGATGCCAACACGGCGCGTTTGATGAAAATGGTCGTGCCGCAAGCGCGCAGGGGGCACATTTACGGCACTACCGCGCTCTTGTCTTTGCCTACGCGCGCAATCATCACCCAGATGCGCGATACGGATGTCGAAATCTACGGCTATGTAGATTATGACGACAAGCGCTGGTATATCACCCCTTTTAGTTTCAACAATAAACTGCCCCACTTTTTCGAGGCGGCCGCGACCGCACCAACCGCAGACCTTTTCCCGTCGCTCTCGCTCAACCCGGGGTATCGCGATGCCGTGACGCCCGGCGCAAACGAGCTGCGCGACCTGGCTCCGCAGTGGGTGCGCGTGCTCTTGTTCAAGCAGTATCAAAATTTCAACACGGGACAAAACACCGAGCTCGATTGGCTGTTGGAGCGCGCGCGAGAGGCAAATCCGAATATCAAGGTGGCGGCGCTCATCAATCCCGAGACGCTGGGCGAAATCCCGCCGCCGACGGGAAGCGCAAACTGGGGCGCATATATCAATACGGCATCCAACCTCGCGCGGCAGATCGCACAGTTTTATCGCGGCAAAATCCATGCGCTTGATGTGTGGAACGAGCCGGACGTGCAGCAAATTCTGCCGGAGAATTACGCCGCGCTCTTGAATGCTGCGTATCCGAAAATCAAGTCCGTCAATCCTGAACTGCCCGTCATTTCCGCGGGCATTTGTTGTGGCGAGGCATTCGAATACCTGCGCCGTGTGGTGGCAGCTGCGCCCGACTCGTTCGATTTTGCGGGCTGGCACCTATACGCCGAGCGCGCCGACGGATATCCGTTCGCGGACTGGGGGTTTGGCGAGATTCGTGATTCGGTCAATCAGGCGCGCGCGATTGCGGGCAAACCGTTGTGGGTCACCGAGATTGGCGCGCAGCTTGATTATAACTGGGGCAGTATTCCGCCCCCTGTCGGCGTGGCAGAATACATGAAGCGCGCGTTTGCGGTCATGAGCGATGTGGGGCGCAATCAAGTCGCGCAGGCATTCTGGTTCACATGGCGCATCGAGGGCGAATCGTGGGGCATGGTGGACGAGGGGGGGGCGAAACGTCCCGCGTGGTTCACGTTCCGGGAACTCGCGGCGGGTGCGCCGCCGCCCCCAACCGGCGCGGTGGAAATCACCAACGTTTCGCTCGCACCCGCAACGCTTGATGTGGGAGACGTGTTGAATGTGAGCATCACTGTGCGTAATGGCACGAATGCGCCCCTGCCCACACAAGCCCCTGCTCCGAACCTGGTTTACAACGAAGGCGAAACCTTCCTGTCGCGCGGATTTGCCGAGGCGAGCGGCGCGTATCGCGTGGGCATTGATTTTCAGGGACGCCCCGCCTCGATGATTGACCACCCCTATCGCTGGGGTCTGGGCGCAGCGCTCGGACCGAACGAATCGCGAACGATTACAGGTCAAATCCGCTTGAGCAATACGGCGGTCAAGAATTATTGGGCGGGTCTCGTGCAGGAAAAAATCAAATGGCAGTTGGATAATCAAGGCACGACCCAGATTACAGTACGCGCGTCCACGCCTCCACCGCCAACGGGCAAACCGACGATTCTCGCTGCCACCTTTACCCCCATCAACGTGACGACGGGACAAATGCTGAACGTGAGCATTACCGTGAGGAATGACACCAACGTTCCGTTGGCGACGCAGACCCCCAATCCAAATTTCACCTATCTGGAAGGCGAATCGTTTCTCTCACACGGATTCACCGAACAGCGCGAGGCGCTGCGCGTCGGTGTGGATTTTGACGGACGTATGGGCATTGATCATCCGTATCGGTGGGGGTTTGGCAGTCCGCTGAACCCCGGCGAGACGCGCGTAATTAACGGCGCGATTCGTCTGAATGCTCAAGGCGCCAAGAGATACTGGGCCGGGCTGGTGCGCGAACAGGTCCAATGGATTCAGGACAATGTCGGCACGACCTCGATCACCGTGTCCTCGGGGACGCCGCCGCCACCGCCATCCGGCAAGCCGACGATAACAAATGTTCAATTTGTGCCCACCGGACTGGAACAGGGGCAGATCGTTCAGGTGAAAATCACGGTCAAGAATGAATCGTCCCAAATGATGACGACCCAGGGACCGGCTGCGGGTTTTTTGTATAACGAGGGCGACAATTTTCTGACCAAGGGTTTTGCGCCCATCAATGGCGCGTGGCGCGTGGGCGTAGACTATGATGGGCGCGCGAACGTGGACGCCAATGTATTTCCCTACCGTTGGGGGCTGGGAACGACGTTGGCGCCGGGACAATCGGGTGTGATTGTCGGGTTCATTCGACTCAATCGCCGTCAAAGCGTGGACTATTGGGTGGGACTGATCAACGAGACCAACATGGTCGTGGTAAATCGGGCGGGCGTGACACGGCTCAACGTGATAAAGACTTGAAATCGGGCGTGGCGCCCGATTTTTTTTGTCAGGTTGACGATTGCGCCACGACGAGCGCAATGGCATGTTCGTGAGTATGGGAAAAAGAGAGCGCAATCTCGTCCAAACCCAACTCGCGAGCACGCTGCCACGCTTTGCCATAGAGTTTCAAGGCGGGGTCGCCATTTTCGCCAGAAACAACCTCGATTTCGCGCCAGTCCACCCCGTCGAGATGTTGGATGCCGACGCCGAGCAGTTTGCTGACCGCTTCTTTGGCGGCAAACCGCGCGGCGAGCGAGGTGGCGCGCCCGGCGCAGTATGTGATTTCACCTTTGGTGTACACACGCCGCTCGAAGCGATCACCATATCTGGCGATTACAGCACGGATCCGCTCGATTTCGATCAGGTCAATGCCCGTTCGCAGCATATCGCAACAGCTCAATTCCGATTCAAGCGGGCGCGCCGGACATGGCAGGGACCTGTTTACTCGTCGGCTCATCCGGCTTGATGTTTACAAGCGGTCGTCCGATGCCGCGATATTCAAAGCCGTGGGCGCGCATTTCCAGAGGATCATACACATTGCGTCCGTCGAGAAAAATCTTGCGGCGCATCGCGGCATACAAGCGCGGCATATCCAGCTGTCGAAACTCGTTCCATTCGGTGACCAGAATCAGGGCGTCCGCGCCCGCCGCCACTTCGTAGGCGTCGTTGCAAAAGTTGACCCCGCCGAGCTGACGGTGCGCGTTTTCCATCGCCACCGGGTCATAGGCGCGCAGGTTTGCGCCCTCGTTCGCGAGCATGTGTGCGAGGTCAATCGCCGCCGCTTCGCGGATGTCATCCGTGTTGGGCTTGAACGACAGACCCAGCAGCCCGACCGTTCTGCCGCGCAGTGAGCCGAGCAGTTCGCGCAGATGCACGAGCACGCGCAGACGCTGATCGCGGTTGATATCCATAACCGCGCGCAACAGCTGCGGATGCAGACCGTTCACTTCAGCCATATACGTAAGCGCCTTGACGTCTTTGGGGAAACAGCTGCCGCCAAAGCCCAAACCCGCATTCAGGAACGCGGGACCGATGCGCTGGTCCTGCCCCATGCCCTCGGCGACTTGTTTGACGTCGGCGCCGAGTTTTTCGCAGATGGATGCGATCTCGTTGATGAATGAAATCTTCATCGCGAGAAAAGCATTGGAAGCGTATTTGATCATCTCTGCCGTTCTCAAATCAGAGATCATGATATTCTTGGTAAACACCCGATACAGGTCGGCAACCGCTTCTGCCGCCTCGTGATCAACCGACCCGAGCACCACACGGTCAGGATTCAAAAAGTCGTAAATGGCAGAACCCTCGCGGGTGAATTCGGGGTTGGACACGACCTGAAAATCAATTCCCTGCTTTTTGCCGCGCTCGATGAGCGTTTGCGCGGTCGAATCGCCCGTGCCCACGGGGACCGTGCTGCGGTTTACAATGATCGCATAGCTGTCGAGGTGCATGGCAATATTTTCCACAGCGTTGCGAATGTATTTGAGGTCTGCCTCGCCATCCACGCCGGAGGGAGTGCCCACAGCCACAAAAATATACTCGGCGTGCGGGATCGCCTCGGCATAGTTGGTCGTGAACGCCAGACGCCCCGCCGCGCTATTGCGGTGAACCATCTCTTCAAGACCCGGCTCGTAAATGGGCATCTCGCCGCGTTTCAATTTTTCGATTTTTTCGGGAACCACGTCGAGACAAATGACTTGATTGCCGAGGTCTGCAAAGCACGCGCCGGTGACTAGACCCACATAGCCGACGCCAATCACGGTAATGCGACGCACGATAAACTCCTGGTAAAAGAATAGAGGTCAGCGCAACCGGCTGACGCAACAACATGATGAAACTGCCGAATCAAGCGACAGCTCACGAGTCAAAAAACTCGCTCCTTGCCGCAATCTCGTATTGGTGCGCGATTAGACGACGCCGTCTGCCCTCCACGCTTGAATCGCTTGCTCGGTCTTGCCCAGCTCGCGCAAAATTTGATCGGTCTGTTCGCCGAGCATGGGCGGGTGATGACGATACGTAACCGGTGTTTCGGAAAAATGAATCGGGTTGCCGACCGACCTGGCAATGCCAATCAAAGGGTGCTCGATTTCGACGATCATGCCGCGCGCGCGCGTCTGGGCATCGTCCAGCGCCTCGGCGGCGGAATTGATGGGACCACACGGTATTTCCAGCGCGCGCATTTTCTCGACCCAGTCGGCGGCGGGTCGCGTTTCCAGGATCTGCTGAATCCTAACCACCAGTTCGACGCGGTTTTGATTACGCAGGCGATTGGTCGCATAGCGCTCGTCTACGCCCAATGTGTTTTCTGCCTGTAGCACGGTCAGGAATTTTTTCCAGAGCGCCTCGCTGCCAACCCCGACGACAAGATGTTTGTCCTGCGCGCGAAACACCTGGTAGGGCACGATGCTCGCGTGGGTGTTGCCGATCTTGGCCGGCTCGACCTGTGCGTTCAAATAGTTGCTGCCAATGTGATTCAGCCAGGTCAGTTGAGAGTCAAACAACGCCATGTCAATAAACTGCCCCAATCCGTTCGCGTCGCGCGCGCGCAACGCCACCAGCACACCCATTGCCGCATAGATTCCTGTCGTGATATCGGCTATCGGGACCGGATAGCGCATCGGCTCCCACTCGGCGCTGCCGGTAAAGCTCATCAGACCTGCTTCGCCCTGCGCGATCAGGTCAGAACCCGCCAGACCCGCTTTGGGTCCCGTAAAACCGTATCCCGTAATCGAAACATAAATGAGTCGGGGGTTGATCGCGCGCAAAGTTGTAAAGTCATGTTGACGTTTTTGCAAAGAGGCGAGCGAAGGTTGATTGACGAGAAACACATCCGCGCCGCGAACGAGCTCGTGAAGGATTTCAATCGCCGTGGGCTTGTCCAGATTGAGCGTCAAGGACCGCTTGTTGCGATTGGCTGACAGGAAATAAGCGGATTCGGTTTGAACAAAAGGAGGACCCCAGCCGCGCGATTGGTCGCCGCTGCCGGGTCGCTCGATTTTTATCACGTCGGCGCCAAAATCGCCAAGTAACATTCCACAGATGGGACCTGCCATCGCTTGCGTCAAATCGAGGACGCGGATATCAGAGAGAACGTTATGCATCTATGCTGTGACTAGCAGGTTGTCGGAGAGACCTCATTTGTAACTATGAACGCGCGCCGTAGCAACTCCCAGATAACTATAATTTGTTTTCACTCCGACAACCTGCTAGAGCGGGACCATTTCCGCGCTGGAATTTTGAGAACGGCAGAGTATTTCGATAGGGATTATACTGTATATCCCAAACCCCCGAAAACTCCAGGGGCGCTGTTTCACGCGCGGAAAGCAAGCGCCAGTCGTTGGGCTGCCTGCTCGAGCTCTTGCGGCGAGTAAAGACTGAACGCCACGCGCAAGAAATGGGTCCCGCCGCCTTCGATGAAAAAGCGCGCGCCGTGGATGAAATCTACCCCGTATTCGGGGGCGCGTCCCCGCAAGACCTGCGTATCAACCGTGTCGGGCAGCTTGATCCATACAAAAAAGCCGCCGCCCGGTTTTTCGAACGTCGCTTCGGGCAGTTCGCGCTCGATTGCGTCGCAGAGCGCATCGCGCCGTTCACGATACGTCCATCTGAATTTCTCCAGCTGGGCATCGTAAAGCCCGTTCTCGCAGACCGCGGCAACAAGCATTGCCGTGAAATGATTCACCCCGCCGCCGCTGTCGCGCAAGCCTCCCAACGCCATGCGCTGAATATGCTCGCTCTTGCCGGTCAGCCAGCCCAGACGGACACCGGGTGCGAACGACTTGGCGAACGAACCCATCCGCAAAACCACACCCTCCTGCGCCAGTGACCAGAGCGAGGGCAGCGCCGGTCCGTCGTATGCCAGTTCGCGATACACGTCATCTTCGACGATCAACAAATGTTCTTGCGCCGCGATTTTTACAAGCCCGCGTCGTCGTCCCTCGCTCAGATTTCTTCCGGTCGGATTGTGAAACGTAGGGATGGTGTAGAGAAACCTGGCTTGTCTGCCGGCGCGTTTCAACTCTGCCAGCTGCTCTTGCAAATCATTGACCCGCAGTCCATCCTCGTCGGTCGGGATCGGCACAATATCGAGACGATGATCGCGCAAAATGCGGACCGCCAGATGATACGTGGGCGCCTCGACGAGGACCGTGTCGCCCGGTTCGGTAAAATTTGTGGCAATCTGGTCGAGGGCGTCCGAATTGCCGCCCGTGAGCATGATTTGGTCAGGGTTCAGCGCCCGCCCCTCGGTGCGTTCGACCCGCGCGGCAAGATAGTCGAGCAGTGGTCCCGCGCCCGCGTCCGCGCCATAGGCGAGGGTGTCAGAGCCATATTTTGACAGCGCCAGCTCTGTCGCGCGCTGCATGGCGGCGACAGGCAAAAGTTTGGGGTCGGGTTGGCCCCATGCGAGATCAATTACCCCGGGTTTGACTGCAAGTTGGACAACTGGAAAAGAATTCACACGCTTCCTCTCAAAGAATTTGTCTTGCCCGACACAGAAAATGCGTCACCGGGCGCGTGCGCGCCGCTATTCGCTCTCGAGTTTTGTGAGTATCGGGGATCACGACGTCCGCAGTGAGCGCGGGCGCAGGACAAGTGACGAGCTCGCGCATAATCGGTGCGGCAATTATAAGCGAAATGGCTTGGCGCTGCCGTAAATGATGGGCTAGCAGGTTGTCGGAGAGACCTCATTCGTAACTATGAACACGCGTCGTAGTATCTCAAAAATAACTATAATTTGATTTCACTCCGACAACCTGCTAGGGCGCGACCCGACCGGTTTCAGGTCGGACGGTGACCAATTGAGCGAGCACCTGCTGTATCGGCATTGCGCCCCCGCGTGCTGCCAATTCGTCAAATAGTTCGTCGCCCAACACGGCGCGGCTTGTGCCCAATAGCTGCTCATTGATCGCCTGCACCGCCGGCGCAGACCGCGCGCCAACAGCCCGGCGCAGCGTCTCCGCCGCCCCCCACAATTCTGCGGCGCGGACATGTTCCTTGCCATGCGCGGCGACGGCTGCGAAATCCGCAAAACACCAGGCAATTCCCATCCGGTCACCGAGATCGCGAAAAAGCGTCAGCGCCTTTTTCAGGTGAGATGCCGCCAACACAGCATCGCCCCTGGCAAGAGCGACCTGACCCAAACCTTGATGTGCCCATGCGATGCCGGCGTGATGCATACCAAACTCGGCAAAGAGGTCCAGACTCGCGCTATGGAGCGCCTGTGCCCGATCATAATCTGTCTCTAGCTGTGCGACATGGGCGAGATGATTGAACGACCAGGGCAGGTTTGCGCGCCGCTCACCCGGCGCAACCTGCATCGAGATGCCTTCCTGCAGCAATTCTTTTGCCCATTTCGGGTCCCGGAGCATCACAGCCATTTCGCCAAGTGTAATCAGCACTTCGGCAACGCGCGCATTATCCCCCATCGCACGGAATTGGGCGAGACTGGATTCCATCAGCTGACGGGCTGTCACCGTGTCATCTTGTTCACGCGCCAGCCAGCCAAGCCGAAAAGCAACATAGACGCTCCACGGGGTATCACCCAATTCCTGATAGAACGACAAACTGCGCCCCAATTGTCGCGTGGCAGCCCGGAATTCGCTCTGGAAAGCAAGGACCGTGCCCAGACCAAAATAGGTGCGCGCAAGCGCGCTCGAGGGCGGCAAACTTGCAGTCGAGATGAGCGCGCTTTCCACCCAGCAGCGCCATTCGCTCCAGTATCCGCGCTCAAACCAGAACCGCAGCAGCGCCGCCACCAGCTCGATGCCGAGCTGAGGGTCGCCCGCGGGCGACTGGCACCATGCCAACGCCGCGCGCACGTTGTCATACTCGCTTTCAATGCGGTCATACAGCGCGGGATCGGGATGAAACCAGGCATCCAAAGACCGGTCGCCCTGGGCGAGCTCGAGAAAATAGGCGGCATGGGCGCGTTCGACGCTCCTGCGACGGCGGCTCGCAAACAATTTTTTCCGCGCATAGTCGCGGATAGTGTCTTGCATCTGATAGCGCACATCCGTTTCTCGCTGTTCGACCATGACTAGGGACTTGGAAATCAGGTTGCCCAACAACTCGACAAGGGCGCGGTCGCCGCTTTTGTCCGTACGCGCAACCGCGAGAGCAGATTCCAGCGTCCATCCGCCCGCAAACACGCCCAACGAGCACAAAAAAGCGCGTTCCGGTTTGGAAAGTAGATCGTAACTCCAATCCACCAACGCTCGCAGGGTCTGATGCCGAGGCGGCGCAGGTCTTGGACCCGCCGTCAAGAGCTGAAAGCGATCGTCCAAACCCTGCGCGATCTCCTGGACCGACATTATACGCAAGCGCGCCGCTGCCAATTCGATGGCGAGCGGATTGCCATCCAATTGCCGACAAATCTGAGCGACAGCATCGGAGTTTTCATTCGTCAATGTGAATGATGGCGCGACGGAGGTTGCGCGCTCTAGAAAGAGGCGGACCGCGTCATAGCGCGGCATGGGCATAAGAGATGGGAGCGTGTGAGGGTCAGGCGTCAAGAGGGAGGGGACGCGCAGTGTCACCTCACCAAAAAGGTTGAGGGACTGACGACTCGTGGCGAGAATTTTGACCCGGGGACATTCGCCCAGAATCGTTTCGGCGAGGGTGGCGCATGCGGCGAGGAGATGCTCGCAATTGTCAAGGACGACGAGCAGCCGCGCCGAACCGAGAAAATCCGAAAGCGTCTTGAGAATCGGCAAACCCACCTGTTCCTTGATTCCAAACACGGCAGCCATCGTCTGCGGAACAAGCGACGGACTGGAGAGAGATGCCAGATCAACCCACCAGACACCCTGCGGAAACTCGTCCTCGAGGAGCAGAGCCGCTTGAGCGGCAAGACGTGATTTTCCGCACCCTCCTGCCCCGGTGAGGGTGACCAGACGGACCGACGCCTGATTCGGCGTAGAGCTCTTGAGGAACGAGACCACTTGTCCCAGTTCCCGCTCTCTCCCCACAAAGCTGGTCATGTGAACCGGCAAGTTGTGCATTCCGCCGAGTGTCTTGAGGGGCAGCGTGTTCGGCACGGCGAGAGTCCGCACAGACGCAGCCAATTCGATCAGACGAAAAGCCCAGACGTGTTCTTGCTGCAGACCGAGCGCAGACACAAAGCGGGAAGCAATGATGGAGGGGGTGGGCGCGCGAAAACCCTGCTCCAGATGGCTTATTTGGGACTCGCTATACCCAACCGCCAAAGCTAAATCGTGCTGTGTGAGTCGGCGCTGTTTGCGAAGGTATTTGAGGAGTTTGCCAAACGAGTCAAAAGCTTCGGGACCCGGGACAGAGGTTGCAGTCAAATTCGTGCTCTCCAAAAACCACAGTAACTAGCAGTATAACCCAGATTCTCCTATTTTGAGATAGTTTTTGTAAAGAAAAATGATACTGCGCGCGCAAATCTTGTGGTATTTTCTTTCGGTAATTTGGATTCTCTGTTCGTTTCACCGCGCAGGTGATCATGTGAACAACTCTGACAAAAATTGTCAGAGGTCCCGGTGAGACCAACAGTTAGCCGGGAGGATCTGCTCCTCCCCTCGTTCGGAGGTTTCGAGATGACAGATATGGCTTTGTTTGGACAATGGGTGAAATCGCAACGACTTGCGATGGGCGTGCGGCAAAAAGACTTTGCCAAGCAGGTGTATTGCGCCGCCGTCACCCTGCGCAAAATCGAGGCGGGCGATCTGCGTCCCTCGAGCGATTTGGCGCGAATTATCGTGGAACAATTTGGATTGCCCCCGCAAGAACAGTCGGAAATGATTCGACTGGCGCGCGAACGCTCGGCAAACGAATTGTGACGAGAATAGTTTGAGAAAACAGGTTGTGTCGTCCGGCGCATCCGGGGGATAAACCGATGCGGCACAAGCGCCTCAAAGGTGGCGAAAAAATGATGCGGCGGTGGAAACCCTATTATGAGTCTCCACCGCCGCAACACTTTGTGATTCCGCGAGTCTATGGGACGCCCGCCTCAAGGCGCGCGCGATTGGGCGGGTCGAAACTTGTATCCATAGATCAACAAACCTCGTTCGCCATCTTCTTCGCGAATCTTGCGGGTGACCATCTCCATCCGCATACCAATCGCCAATTCATCCTCATTGACATCTGTCAGCATTGCCTCGACAAGTGGACCTTCATCCAGTTTGACCATGCCAACCGAATAGGGCGTGTAACTCTCAAATCCCGCCGGGGCAGAACGCAAGGTAGTAAATGAATACAACTCGCCGTTGCCGCTGAACCGTAACGGCTCAAACTCCGTGCCGCGACATTTGGGGCAGACCTGGCGCGGAGGAAAGTATTTGGCGGCACATTTCGAGCATACGCTGCCGACGAGTTGATAGCGCTGTGCGCGCAGCCGCCAATGGGTAGCAAGATTCTCTGCCATATTCGAAACTCACTTGCCTTTTAGAATATGTGTGACGGCGGTCGCCGCCACTCCACCGAGTGACTGGGTCATGGCATAGCGCGCGTCCGGGACTTGGTTTTTTCTCGCCTCGCCGCGCAGCTGCTGGACCGCTTCAACGACCTGATAGACCCCGCTTGCGCCAATCGGATGACCGCGCGCCTTGAGTCCGCCCATGGTGCTGATCGGCAGTTTGCCGTGGACCGAAATCCCGCCATCACGCGCCAGATAGGTCCCCGCCCCACGCGGCGCAAATCCCGCCGCTTCGAGTGACATGGGTCCGACGATCGAGAACGCGTCGTGCAGTTCGAACAAGTCAATATTCTGCGGCGTGACAGCCGCCTGCGCGTATGCCTTGATGGACGACAGTTCTACGGCGCGGAGCCACAGCGGGTCCTGGCGGTCATGCAATGCCAATGTATCGGTGGCAACGGCGCTTGCCACGATTTGGATGGCGCGCGCGCCATTACCATTCAAATACTCGCTCCGGGAAAGAATGAGCGCCGCCGCGCCGTCGCAGACCGGCGATGCGTCGAAAAGAGAAATGGGGTCGGCAACTTTTTTGGCTTGAGTGAATTGTTCGATCGTCACCGCTTTGCGATACATGGCGTTGGGGTTGTTGACCGCGTTGGCATGCGCATTGAGAGCAAAGGGCGCAAAATCTTCTTCGACCAGATCGTATTCATACATGTAACGGCGCATCATCATGGCATTCAGTCCGACAAACGAGATGCCGTTCGCCGCTTCGTATTCGCCGTCGGAAGCCATCGCCAACCCTGCGGTTACGCTGCCATTCCAGAGGTCTGTCATTTTCTCGACGCCAACCACGGCTACGCGCCGGTATTGACCCGACGCCACGGCGAGATGCGCGGCATGGATGGCTGCGCCGCCCGCGCCACATGCCGCTTCCACCTTTATTGCCGCGATACCGCCCAGCCCCAACTGGTCGGCGATGAGCGCGCCGAGATGTTCCTGACGCGTCAATTCGCCGCTCAGCATGTTGCCGACATAGATGGCATCTACATCCTGCACATGCGCGTCCTGCAGCGCGGCAAGCGTCGCCTCTACTGCCAACTCGCGCAAACTTTTGTCCCAGTGCTCGCGCACGGGCGTTTGACCTACCCCAATTATTGAAACGTCACGCATAAGATTTAGAGCTGCTGGTGCATTGGAGATTGGAGACTAGAGATTGGAAAGCGTTGTGTATTCCTAATTCACCTTACGCATGTCATTTCGAACAAAGTGAGAAATCTCGGTTTTCCCAAGAGAGATTTCTCGCAAAAACGGTCGAAATGACATTTACTGCGTAACATGAGTTCCTAAATCTCAAGCTCCGGTCCCGGTTTGCTCCCACAACTGTTTTGTCAGTTCCATCTGACCCAAATGCTCAGAGATATGTTCGATCACATGCAAAATGATCCAGCGCACCGTCTTGTCACCGTGACCCGCGCAGTGGCGCGTTGTGCCCAGATCGCTGTCGGTGAGCGCCAACAAGACCCGGCTTGTCTCCTCCGCCACCCGTTCATACTCGACGCGCAATCCATCCAGATTGTCACCTCGCGCCGAAAATTCCGCGGGGCGGTTGCGCGTTTGTGCGCCGTTCCCAAGAATCTCGTAAATCCACCCGTGCTCTGAGCCAATTACGTGCGTCGTCAGCACAAAAAGCGAATTGGTTTGCTCACCGGTCGGCGTCCAATTCAAGCTGCGCGGATCCGCAGATTCTACCGTCTGCCAGATTCTCGCGCGCTGGCGGTTGATTGAGTCAAGATACTCGGCGATTTCTGTAGACATAAGAGATAGAGTCCAGAAACCGGACCATCAAGCCCCGATACTCGGGTCTCTGGTTTATTCCTAATTCATGACCAGTTTGTTTCTGAACCTGGCATAACGCGCATAGTCAATTAGCTCGCGGCGACCAAGATAGAATGCGGTGCGCCGGGCGAGGTCGCGGCGCGCGTTCAATTTGTCCGTAGCCACATACGAAAAAACGTCACTGCCTGCCCCCGACCCGAACGAGACGAGCAGGATACGGTCACCGGGTTTGGCATGGTCAAGCACGTTCGTCATTCCAATTAGCGCGGCGCCTGCGTATGTGTTACCGATCTTGCCCGCCAACAAGCCGGTCATGATCTGGTCGCGGGTGAACCCGAGCTGTCTGGCTGCCTGGTGCGGAAACTTGACATTGGGCTGGTGAAAGATCGCCCACTGAAAGTCACGCGGCTCCAAATTCATCAATTCGAGAAAATTGCCGGTGGCTTGCAGCGTATGATCAAAATACGCCGGTTCGCCGGTGAAACGGTTGCCGTGTTCGGGATAGTGTTGATAGGCGCGGCGAAAGAAATCGGGTGTGTCGGTGACGTATGAATATGAGCCCTCGAGCACCGCGAGCGCATTTTCGACGGGTCCCATCACGAACGCCGCGCCGCCCGCGCCCGCGGTGTATTCCAATGCGTCATGTGGACGCCCCTGCGCCGTATCCATCCCAATTGCCAGGGCATAGTCCGCCATCTCGCTGCCGACGAGCGCGATTGCCGCCTGCATCGCTTCGGTCCCGGCTTTGCAGGCAAACTGCCAATCGCCCGCAAGCACCTCGCCGCTCGCGCCCAGCGCTTCGGCGACAAGGGTGGACGACGGCTTGACCGCATAGGGATGCGATTCGCTGCCGACCCACACGGCGCGCAGGGTGTGAGCGTCAAGTTCGGCGCGCGCCAGCGCATTCCGCGCCGCTTCGATGCTCATTGTGACGGTGTCTTCGTCCAACCCCGGCACCGCCTTTTCCTCGATCGGCAGAGCATCGCCCACGCCACCCCACACTCGCGCGATCTCTTGCGCCTTGATCCGATAACGCGGCACATATGCGCCGTAACCGACAATGCCAACCGCTCGCTTTGGTTTCATAACTGACGACATGGGTATTTACTCTTGATTTTCCAGTTCTCGGCGTCGCGCGTGCAGCTTCATGTGTCCCTTTTGAATCCCATCCGTTGCCAGCGCGCGCAGTGCGGCAAGATTCTGCGCCAGCCCTACGGCAGCCATGACCGCCGCCAACTCTTGACTCGATTTCACATCCAAAATTCGCAGCGCAATCTGCGCCACACGATGAAGTTTCGTCATGCCGCCGACAATGCCAACCGCCAAAGGCAGTTCCAGACTGCCAATCAAATCGCCGTTCGATGCCTGCTCCCACATGGAAAGGGGATGGTAACCGCCATCTCGCGCGGCAAAGGCATGGGCGCCTGATTCAATTGCCCGAAAATCGTTGCCTGTTGCCAACGCCACGGCGTCAATGCCGTTCATGATGCCCTTGTTATGAGTCGCGGCGCGATAGTGGTCCACTTCAGCCAGGACCTGAGCTTCGACAATCAACCTGGCAACATCCGCGCCGCCAATCGCTTCGGTGGTTATGCGGCAGGTGGCGGACGCCAAGCGGCGGTCCGAGAGATTGGTCAAGATTCGCAAATGCACCCGCGCCCCGGTCAGCTCTGCCACATGCGGACCGATTCTTTCGAGCGCGGTGTTGACCATATTTGCGCCCATTGCATCGCGGGTGTCAAAGGCGAGATAAAGCACGAGCATGGGTCCGATGCGGGTTTCAAAAAACTCGCGCACCCACAAATCACGCGCACCCCCACCCCGCCTAACCAGGTTGGGCTGCGCCTGGTTTGCGAGTTCCAACAATTCGGTTTTTGCCGCCAGAATCTGGTTGTGGCTTGCCTTGAGCCGGGCAACTGTCTCTGCCAGTTTGTTCGATTCGCCCGGCAGCTCCTGGACCGGCTCGAAAATCAACTGGATCTGCCCCACCATGACCGGGTCAGCGGCGCGCGCGTGAAATCCGCCCGAGGCGCGAACGATCTTGGCGGCATGGCTGCAAGCGGCGATCACCGAAGGTTCTTCTGTAACCATCGGAATCAAATAATCTCGGTCATTTATTGTAAAGTTCGCAGCGATGCCGAACGGCAGGTCAAACAAGCCGACCACGTTCTCGGAGAGACGGTCTGCCTCTTCCAGTCCCAGCCCGCCGCTCAATAAATCGTCAACCTCAACATGACCGAGATTGATGATTTGTGCGAGCCATTCGATGCGCTGTCCCGGCGAGAGTTTGTAAAAACCCTCTAGTCTGGAGGAATAATCCATGAAATTTGCTCGTGTTATGATACTAATACGGACCTGCTTTTACCTTGCCACTTGCTGTCAAAAGCTATCAGGTTTGAAAAAGCGGCACAAATAGACCGCCAGACAAAAAAAGGTGGGCGATTTTTGACCGCCCACCCCATTTCAATATTTGCTTGCGCGCGCCATGTCGCGAAATCCCTCATCACCTTATGTCAACCTGCATAGTGCGCGCCGTCGGCTAAAAAATCAAAAACTAATGTCCCAACACCTCGTCAAGTTTCTCTTGAAGGTCTTGCGGGGTATAGGGCTTTTGCATGAACGCAGAAACGCCCTTGCCGTTAAAGCGGTTCCCTGCCTCTTGCTCTGAATAGCCGCTCATGAGCAGCACCCGGGCGTCGGGTTTTATGCGTTTCAGATGCCCAAGCGTTTCCTCGCCACTCATGCGCGGCATGGTCATGTCCAACAGGACACAAACTATAGCGTCCTTGAATTTTTGATACATTTCCACGCCCGCCGGTCCATCCTCCGCCAACAAGGGCGTATACCCGAGACGCGCCAACATGCGTTTGGTCACATTTCGGACGACCTCTTCATCATCAATCACCAGGACCGTGCCGTTGCCTTTGGCTTGGAGAGAATCGCTGGGCGTCTTTTCGGCTTCGCGAGGGATTTCCTTGACAGGGAAAAGCACTCGAAAGACCGAGCCCTGTCCGGATTCGCTATAGACTTTGATTGCGCCGGCATGTCCCCGCACAATGCCCAAAACCGCCGCCAGACCCAGCCCGCGCCCGGTGAATTTGGTGGTAAAGAATGGGTCAAAAATTTTTGTCTGCGTTTCACGGTCCATGCCCACACCGTCATCCGCGACCTCGACAAACACATACGCTCCTTCGGGCAAGTCGGGCACCATGAAGCTTCCCGCCAGATATTCGCGGTCCGCATTCACCGCGCCGGTCGAGAGACTGATTGCGCCCTGCCGGTCGCCGATGGCATCCGACGCGTTGACAATCAGGTTCATCAAGACCTGGCGCACCTGGGTCACATCGCCCTCAATCGGCGGAAGGTTTTGCATGAGGTTGAACTTGAGCTGCGCGTTCTTGCTGATTGAAACATGCAAGAGTTGTGTGATTTCGGTAATGACGCTGTTGAGATTGATGCGCTGCATCACAAAGCGCCCTTTGCCCGAATACGCCAACATCTGGCGAGTCAAGTCGGCAGCGCGCTGCGCGGCGACCTTGATTTGTTCGACGGGTTCACGCACAGGCGAATTTGATTCCAGGTCAACCAGCACCAAACCCACATTGCCAAGAATAGAAACGAGCAAATTGTTGAAATCGTGCGCGATGCCGCCGGCGAGGACGCCGAGCGATTCGAGTTTTTGCGTTTCCTGCATCTTGCGCTCAAACACCTTTTGCCGTTCCTCTTCAAGTTTCCGCTCGGTGATATCTTCCGAGATGCCCAGCAGATATTTCGGCTGTCCATCCGCGTCCAGGATGGGGATTTTTTTGGTGTGCAGGTAACGCAGACCGCCCGGGGTCTCGATCGGCTCTTCCGGGATGTCAACCAGCTTGCCCGACGCCAGGGTCTCGCGGTCCTTTTTTTCAAAAAAGACCGCCTCTTCGGTCGGAAACAAATCATAATCATTCTTGCCCAGCAGCGCGCCTGTTGTGATGCCGAGCATGTCCTCGCCCGACCGACTGAGACGCACAAAGCGCAAATCCTGCGCGTCCTTGACAAAAATCATGTAGGGCAAATTGTCCACGACCGCCGTGAGAAATGTTTCGGAACGGCGCATTTGCTCCTGGGCGCGTTTGCGTTCGCCCAATTCCGACTGGGCGGCTTGATAGAGGCGCGCATTGTCCAGCGCAATCGCCGCCAATTCGGCAAAACGCGCCAGCGCCTGCATCTCGGCTTTATCAAAGCGTCTGTCTTGTTCCAGATACGCCAACCCGAGCACGCCCACCGTCTGCGCGCCCGATTTCAGCGGCACACCCGCGACTGCGCGCAAAATATCGCGCGAGGAAAGCGCAAGACGCCCCGACCAGTTGCGATAATCGTCCACCACCAACGGCTCACCCGATTGCCAGACGGTGCCCGCAAGCCCCACGCCGAGATTTGCCTTGGTGCCTTTGAAACCATTGTATGCGCCGATTCCCACGCGCATGACCATTTCCTGCTCGCCGTGGTCGCTGTGCTCGGGCGAGAGCAAAAAGACATAGCCGTGTTCGGTGCCCACCAGCGCAGCCGCGCGGGCAATGATTTGTTCGAGCAATTCTTCCGGGTCGAGTCGGCTCATCAAGCCGAGTGTCGTCTCGTGGAGGGCGGTCAGATAGGCGTTCTGGTCACGCAGCACTTTTTCCACACGCAAGCGGTCCGTGACATCCGCGCCGTGCGCCAGAATAAAGGTCTTTTTGCCCGGCTCGTCATGGCGCGCGTTGCGGTATTGCAAAACGCGCTTTTCGCCAGAGCGCGTCAACACCTCCACAACGCCATCGTCGCTTTCCTGCGTCAAGATGCGTTCGAGATACCGTTCCATCCCGGCGCGCTGTTCGGCAGGCACAAATTCGACAAGGGGGCGTCCGACGATTTCTTTTGGTTCATAACCCAGCAGGTGTGCGGCAGCCGGGTTGATGGACAGGATTTTTCCGCTCTCGTCGTGCGTCCAAATCAGACCCTGACTGTTGTCCACCAATGAACGATAGCGGCGTTCACTGTCGCGCAGCTTTTGTTCCGCTTTGTGACGATACAGAGCAATTTCAATCGTTGATTGGAGTTCGCGTTCTTCAAAGGGTTTGAGAATATATCCAAACGGTTCGGTGATCTTGGCGCGCGCCAGAGTCGCCTGATCAGCATACGCCGTCAGAAACACCACGGGGATATCCAACTCGCTGCGGATCTGCTCTGCCGCTTCGATGCCATCCATGCCATTTTCCAAGCGAATGTCCATCAAGACGAGGTTCGGTCGGATGGCGCCCGCTTTGCTGATGGCGTCGTGTCCTTCCGAAGCCATCGCTGCCACTTGATAGCCCAACCCCTGCAATCGGAATTGCAGGTCTTTGGCGACGATGCGCTCGTCTTCGACAATCATGATTCTCGTGTCGTTCATACGTTGCTGCCTCTCGGGAGATAATGCCGTTCGCGTCAGGACGTCGGCCTATTCTATCATGTCAGGCGTTCGGGCGCATGATTCGCAAGGGTTCGGTCAAATTACGTCTGGTCCGGGAATGTGATGGTAAAGCGCGTCCCACCCTGCCCGCTGACGTTGATTTTGCCGTGCAATTGGGAGGTCAACGTGCTCACCAGCTGCAAGCCAAGCGAGTCACTCGAGCGCCAATCAAAATCCTCTTTCAAGCCAATTCCATTGTCACGCACCTGGAGGCAAAGATTGCCATCCCCAACGGCAGCCAGACCCAGATAAAGCTCGCCGCGCTTGCCGTCAGGAAACGCATACTTGAGCGTGTTGGTTACGAGCTCGCTGATAATCAGACCGCATGGGATCGCGGCATCAATCGCCAGGAACATTCCGGGCATGTCAATGACGACGCCGATCTGGTCGGGATTGGAAGCATACGAGCGAAACAAATAGACCACCAGATCGCGCACATAGGCATCGAAATCCACGCGCGCCAGGTCTTTGGACTGGTACAGTTTTTCGTGAATCAGCGCCATCGAGCGCACACGCGATTGGCTTTCGCGGAACATTGCGCTCGCTTCGGGGTCTTTGAAATACGCGGACTGTAGATTCAAAAGCGAAGTGATGATTTGCAGGTTGTTTTTGACACGATGATGGATTTCCTTGAGCAGGACTTCTTTTTCGCGCAGAGAGAGTTTAATCTCTTGTTCGGCGCGCTGGCGGGTCACAACCTCTTGCTGCATCGCGCCATAGAGCTGTGCGTTTTGAATCGCTGCGCCGACCGTCGCCGCGATGGTCTCCATCAAGCGCACATTCGCCTGGTCGAACATGCCTTCACGCTGAGAGCTCTGAATGCTGATTACGCCGATCACATCTTCGCCGACGATGACGGGCACACCCAGATATGATTTTGCCGAATTGCCATAGGTTTTGGCGCCGAGCTGCGCCATCACCGCATCCGTGTCGCGGTTGATCACGAGCGGCTCGCGCGTGCGGATGATGTGAGACGTAATGCCCTCACCAAACTCGATTGGCTCGACCTGCACCCGTTCTCCATCGTTTACGAAATAAGGCAGTTCGATGCGCCCGCTCGCGCGCTCATAGAGCGCAATATAGACATTGTCAACCTCAAAAATAGAGCGCACTTGGTCGCCGATCAGGTCAAGGAGCGGATCGAGAGCCAGCTCGGTCGTGACCGCCTGCGAAATCTGATTCAACGCGTCAAGTTCCGTGACGCGGCGCTGAGTTTCCGTAAAGAGCCGCGCATTGTCGAGAGCAAGACCGATATTTTCCGCCACATGCGTGACGAGTTCCAACTCGTCCTCGCTCATGGGTGGGCTGGCATCGTCGGCTTCGAGTTCGATTTCGCCGATCAATTCGCCGCGCAGATGAATCGGCACACGCGTGCGCGCATGTCCATTGCCACCGTTGCCGTTTATGTCGGCAGGCAGCGCGCTCCCGCCGTCCGCCTGGACCACCAGATTGTTGTTTAACTGGTTCAAATAGCCGCGCCAGCCCTCGCGCGTCAGCCGGCGATTGAGCGCCTGCACCTGCTCGGCTGACTCGCGTTCGCGCAGCGCGAGGCGTTCTGTTTCCGCCAGCGCAAACCGTGTCTGTTCATAGAGACGCGCGCTCTGGACGGCAGATGCAACAGCGGACGCAATCGTCTCGAGCAGCCGCCGGTCCGCCTCGGAGAATCGCCCCTCTAGCGTAGAGTTGAGCGCGATCACGCCAAGCGCCCGATCACCCGCAATCAAGGGCATCCCCAGATACGAACGCGTCTCGGTTTCTTTGACGCCAATCCACACGCCGCCCAGTTCTGCGAACCGCTCCGCCAAATTATGGTTGATGACAAGCGGCTCGTGTGTGTTGATGATTTGCGACACAAAACCGCGCGCATGGGGGCGCGGCGGGATATTTTCCTCGATGCCATCCTCGACATAGAACGGCATCTCGACCATGTTGTGCGCGGCATCGTGCAGGGCAATATAGACGCTAGAGACATTAAAGATTTGCGCCAGGTCCAAACCCACCGTGCGTAAGCGGGTCTTGATCTCTTGGGTAGAGTTCAGGGTCGTCACAATGCGATACAGGGCGGACAATTCCGCCAATTGGCGTTGGGTTGCCTCCGCCAGCCGCGCGTTTTCTAAACTGACGCCGATGTTTGCTGCAATCGTGGTCAGCAGCGCGCGATCATTGTCGCTGAACGGGCGATCTTGTTCGACGCGCTGGACCGAAAGTGCGCCGATGACCCGGTCGCGCGCGCGAATCGGGACCGCCAAGAGCGAATGGGGTGACTCGCCATCCCCCGAATCCAGCGCGCCGAGACGCGCATAGTCCGTTTCGGAGGCGTGTGACAGCAAGAGGGACTCGCCTGTCGAAATCACCTGCCAGGTGAGTCCCTCACCCACAGGAAGCGGAGGCAAGTTGACGCGTTTTCCATCATCCACCGCGTACGGAAATTCAAGGTGCGTTCCGTCGGCGCTGAGCAGCGCAAAATAGCCAAAGTCGGCATCAAAGATGCGGCGCACTTCTTCGCCCACTCCGACGACGGTGCTTGCCAGCGTGTCGGTCTGAATGACCATTTGACTGATGGTATTGAGCGCACCGAGCTCCTCGACGCGATTCTCGGAGCTGGCATAGAGTTGTGCGTTGTCGAGCGCAATCGAGGCGAGTTGGGCAAAACGCTGCAGCACCTCGACCTCGGTCTTGCCGAATTTGCGCGCCGGGTCGGTAAAGGCGAGACCGATGACGCCGACCGTCTCTTGTGCCGCTTTATCGTTTCCTTCTGCCGCCGCGCCGCGCGTCAGAGGCACTGCCGCGATCGCATGGAGCGCGTCGCGGCGGGAACCGGGCAGGCGACCCTCCCATTTCTGGTAATCCTCAACCACCATCGGCGCCCCGGTCTGCCACACCGTGCCTGCAACGCCGACCCCCTGCTGAGCGCGCGTCCCAATCAAATCGTCATACAAACCCGAGCCGACGCGCATTTCGATTTCGTTTTCGCCCGGTTCTGCAAAAAAGACAAAGCCGTCAGGCGTGCCAATCAACGCGCCGGCGCGTTCAACAATCGCCTGGAGCACTTGATTGAGTTCGAGACGTTGAAACAGACCGGTCGAAGTGTCGCTGAGGGCAGACAGATACGCGGCGTTGGATTGCAGCGCGAGGTTGGCAGTGGAGAGCTCCCGGGTGCGCTCGTTTACGCGTCGCTCCAGACCCGTCAGCGTGTCCTGGAGCCGCGCCGTCATGCTGTTGAACGCTTGCGCCAACATGCCGATTTCGTCCGAAGATTCGACCGGGGCACGAGCCGAGAGGTCGCCGCCCTGCACCTGTTCGGCGACGACGGTGAGATGGCGGATGGGACGAGTCAAGAATTGCGCGAGGAGCAAGGCGAGCAAAATCGCGACACCAATCGTCACCATGCCGACAACCAACGCCGCCTGAGTCGCCGACTGGACCGCGCCCAACAACTCATTCGATTCAACCGTCGCGATAGTGCGCCATACGCTGGACCGGATATAGGGAGCAGGATGTTCACCCGCGACGCCGACCACGCCCTGGCTCGAAAGCAGTGGTGTGCCGCGATAATTCAGGGTCGCGAGCATGCGATCAATCCCTGATTTGATTTCCTCAAATTCCGCGGGCTGGAGGGCGCGGAATGTGCCTTCTGATGTCAGAATCTGTCCTTGTGGGAACAACAGATCCATCTTGCCGCTGCTGCCAAAGCGGTTGAGGAGCAAAGCGCGCTGCAAAGCGCCAAGCGTAAAGATGCTGTGGATCACGCCGACCACCCGACGGCGTCCCTCGGAATGGATGGGCACGGCAATGCGGATGCCGTACTCGTTGATCATCGGATTAAATTCGGGTTGTCCCACATAGACCGCGCCGCGCCCCTCGTTGTATGCGATTTTCCACCACGTTTCCTGCCCGAAATTATAAGTTGGCTGCCAATCGCGCGCGGCAATCACAGAGCCCGTGCTGTCGGTCATAAAAAGTTCTTGATTGCCCAGAAACACGTCTCCGAATTGACTCAAACTATTGGGCAATTCGCCGTTCAATGCATTGCGAATCACCGTATCGCCCGGGTCGGCGCTTGCCCAGCGCGCCGAGTTGTTGGCGATCAATTGGGCGCGGTCGCCCGGGTCTGCCGGATAGCTGTCGCTGATGAGTGAAACATCATTCTGGACACGCTTGTCCAGCGACATGGTCGTCAACCGGTCAACGTTGCGTTCCACGGTGAGACCGATGGACAACGCTGCCGCCTGGGCGCGGGTGCGCAAATCGCGCGCCGCCTGTTCGATCAAATTGTTGCGAATGGCATTGGTGGCAACAAGGGTGACTGCGATCGTCGAGACCAGCGCCAGACCGACAAACACAATAATCAATTTGGTGCGGAGAGTGTAGCGAGGGAACTGCAAGAACAAAAACATGACGAGCGCAATGACCGCGACAAAGGTTACTGTAAAAATCAAGAGCGCGCCCTGCTCGGGGATGAGACGCGGACGCGGGGCCATGGCGTCAATGAGCAAGGATGCAATCGCCGCGCCAATGCCGGCGCCCATATACAAGCGCGCGAGCGTGGGGCGCAGACACACTCCGGCAATGATCGTCGCGCCGACCCCTACGGCAATCGCATTCGCGAGCCCGACACCTTCCATCCAGTACGAGGTGACAGGAATGGCAATCAGACTTGGGATCAAGCCAATTTGAATGCCCAGTTCCAAACGATTTCTCAAGACAAGGATCAACCCGGCGAGCCATGCAAACGTCGGCACGACGCCGCTGAGGAGATTGGCATAGACTACCCAAGAATTGTCGCGCGCAAAGGGTTCTGCGGCGCTGGGGATAGTGCTCCCGATGGCGATCATTCCAATGACGCACGCAATGATGGCGTTGCGCCTTTGGTCGGATGTCGGTTCTGTTGGGGTTGTGCGAGAGGTCATCGTGTTTCTCCGGGGTCAATGGCTCCCGCCGGGTTCGTGTTTGCCATTATCCTGCGAGACAGCGCCGTCCTGTCCCAGCTTGAGCCGCACAATCGCGCGACGACTGCCGGTGCTTTGGCGCAGTTCCCGGGCAGCGGTCCGCAAAACAGATTGCACGTCAGGCGCGGCATAGAGCTTGTCCGCAATTTCAGCGCTGGCTTTTTCGCGTTGCGCCACACGCTGTGTCTGTTCAAGCGCTTGCCGGGTCGCGTCATACAATTGGGCGTTGTCGAGCGCGACGGCAGCCAATTCGGCAAAGCGGTGCAACGCCTCGATTTGTGCCGCGCCAAATCGCCTTTCGTCTTGCAGCGATGCCAGACCCAACACGCCGACGGTGCTGCCCCCGGACTTGAGCGGCACACCCGCCACCGCGCGAAGCACATCGCGGTCAACCATGGGCAAGCGTCCGGGCCATTTGCGATAGTCGTCCACAACAATCGCTTCTTGACTGCTCCAGACGGTGCCCGCCAAGCCCTGCCCGGGTTTCACCACAGTCCCGATAAAATCATGATAAACGCCGACGCCGACGCGCATTCGCAGTTCGACCCCGTTGGGTTCGATCAGATGCACATAGCCGTGTTCCGTGCCAACCAGTTCTCCGGCGCGCGTAATGATGTTTTGCAAAAGTTCTTCGAGGTTCAAGCGGCGCATCAAACCGAGCGTCGTGTCGTGTAATGCCGTGAGATAGGTGTTTTGCTGGCGAATCGCCTCTTCGGCGCGCCGATTGTCCAAGACGGTTGCCGCCTGCGCCATGATGGAGCGAAACAAGCGCAAATCGCGCGGCGTAAAACTGTGCGGCTCTTGCCAGTCAAAAGTGAGCAGCCCGACCCAACGCTCGCCGATTCTGAGCGGCAGTAACGCGGTGGACTGGATGGCGTTTCGCGCATAGTTGGCGCGCGCCGCGGGGCTGACGCGTTCGTCGCCATTGATATTCTCCACCAGCAGCGGGTCCGTCGCCCGGTCGAGCCACGTCGCCGCGCCCGCGATATTTTCCCTGCTCAAGCGCGAACCGATGGGGAACCCGCGGTTCGCGCTGCGGGGCCAAATTACTGCCGTCTCCAGCTCTTGCACGGTCCCATCCGTCTGAACAATGACGTGCAAGAGTGAAGCCGACAAAGCGCCTTGCACAATCGCGGGTCCCGCCGCCGCCTCGAGAGACTCTTGCAGGTTGTTTGCCGCGTTGAGTCGCGCGCTGATTTCATACAGAGTCTGGGTTTCGGCGAGCGCCTGCTCGGTTTGTTCAAACAAGAGGCGGTTGTTCAAGACCAGCGCCAGCTGTCCCGCAAGCGATTGATAGATGCGGCGTTCCTGGTCGGTGAAATGATGCGGAGTCGCCCAACCGATGGCAATCGCGCCCAAAACGCGCTGTTCCACCGTCAACGGCATGAGCACGATCGCGTGGTCGCGCGAACTGAGCAGAACGTGACGCGTGGCTTGATCCAGAGGGCTGACGGCAACATCTTCGATGATCACCAACTCGCGCGGGTTTGCGAGCATGGTTTGACCAAGAGCATATTGGTCAATCGGGAAATGCGTAAACTGCGAGAGCGGAGCCGGCACGCCGGGGGAAACCAGACTGACAATCACATTTGCCGCGACGGGGGTATTCTGCCCCTGGTATTCGATGAGCAAGAGCTGCGCCGAACCCGCTCCCTGGGCAAAGGCGGGCTGCGCCGCGATGCGCACCAATTCTTCGAGCGAGGTGACCTGGTTCAATTGACCGCTCGTGCTGTACAAGAGACGCGTTTCGGCAAGCGCCTGCTGTGCCTGATTGAACAGGTTGTTGGTTTCGGCAAACAGCTGCGCGTTTTCCAGCGCGGTTGCAACCGTATTGGCGACGCTGACAAGCAGCGCCACCTGTGGTGACCCATACGCGTCAAACTCGTATGTCTGCACCGACATGATCCCGCGCAGGCGACTGCCAACGCGCAGAGGGACATACAGGCGCGAGGCAGACGGCTCGCTGGAGCCGATGATCAAATGCGCTTGTTCCCGTTCGAGCTCCCACGCCGCGCGCGTGTTGTTGATTGCAACCGGTGCGCGTGAATCCACCACGCGCGCGACGGTACCTGCCGGAGCGCGCGGACCCTCATCATCCGGATAATACTCGCCCAGATCATAGAGCGCGGGACGCGTCACAGTCCGAGTCTGGTCGTCATAAAGCCATACCAGGAATGCATCAGTCGGCATCAAGCGCGGCAGATATTTGTAGACTGTTTCATAGACGCGACGCGCATCCAATTCGCCGGAAATAGCGCTCGCCATTTCGTTAATGATCTGGGTTTCACGCGCGCGCTGCTCTGCCTGTTGAAACAACCGCGCGTTTTCGACCGCAAGCGCCAATTGTTCGACCACACTCGATGCCAGCGCCTTGTCGTTATCATCCCAGTTCCGCGGTTGGGTCACATCAAACAGGTCCACGGCGCCAATGACCTGCCCGCGCAGAGTGATCGGAACGCTCAGCGCGCTCGTGTTGGCTGCATCCGAGGCAAGCGCCGCCGCTTGTGTCTCGTCTGTCGTGTCATCAGCAAACGAGTCCGTCTGTTTGGAATAGACAAGGTGAGCGGGGGCTGTGCGACTCTCCTGAACAGAGCTCGGTAACCCGTGCTGCTTGGGGTCCGTCGCGTCGGCATTCGAGTTGGCACGCGCAGACAATTCGGCGTTCTCGATGGCGATCGCGAGATTATCGCCAATGAGCAACAATGCCTCTGCATCCGCTCGCGTTGGCAAGTCGGGATGATCGGTATGGGCAGTCCAAACGCCGAGGACGCCGCGGCGCGTCTTGAGGGGGATGACGGCGGCGCCCGGCGTCACCGGAAGCAGCGTTCGGGCATAGGGTTGGGCGGCGCTGATCCCATGCTGCACAAAGACAGGTTCTTGCGCCCGCAGGGCAAGAGACAAGGCGGATTCGTCACTCGAATCAATTTGATAGCCCTGCTGCAAGAGCGATTGTCCGAGTTCGCCCGCGCCTGCGCGCAAGACCAGATACCGCCCGAGATCGTCAATCAAATAGAACCCGACAAAAGACAGGTCCAGACGCTCGCGCAACAGGCGAGCCGCGTCCGCGAGCAGGTGATTCAAATCGCCGCCAGAGGCGGACAGGCGCGCCAACTGTGCCGCGACCTCGAGCTGACGGTTGCGGCGGACCAAGACGGCAGACAGGTCCTGTTCCCGGATCGCGGGGCTGTGCAACGTCCTATCCATCGCGCTCTCCGTTTTCTCCGCTAGAAAAAGCCCCGTTGGGTTTGCCAACAGCTTGTTTGTCCGACCGGGCGCGTTCCGCCGCGTTGACAGACGTGCCCATCCGCACGACCGCATGTGACGCGCCGAGCGCCCGGCTCAGGTCGCGCGCCATACTTTGCAGAATCGTCTCCATATCGAGCGAACGCGTCATGTTGGCGCCGATTTCGCGAGTCAACTGTTCGCGGTAGGCGCGCTTTTTGGTCTGGTCGAACAAGCGCTGCTTTTCAATGGCGTTCGCCATCTGGTTTGCCATCGTCTCGGCAAGACGTATCTCTTCATCGTTAAAAATATGCGCCGGGTCGGTGGTATCGAGACCAATGGTGCCAATCACATCGCCCCCTGACAGCAGGGGTATGATGGCGAGACACTTGGTGTTGCGCTGTCGCATGCGCTCATGGATGGGCGCCGTCATCGGGTCCGTTTGGGCATCAACAATTACAAGAGAGCGACGGTTCTCGACCACATACTGTGATGAGAGATTGCCTTTCATCGGAATCACAATCCCGACGGCATGTTCCTCGTGCTCTTCTGCCAACGCGTCGGCGACGACGACGAGTTCAGTCCTGGCGGGGTTTAACAGAGCGATCCCACAATTGCGCGCCTTGAACGTCGTGACGAGTTCGCGCGCCAGCGTTTCGAGCGCCGTCTCTGTGTCAATGTCAGTGGTCATGACGGCGGAAACGCGGCCAAGGACCTCAAGTTCCTGATTGCGCTGCCGCAATTGCTGCTCGGCGCGAGCGCGTTCCGCCAATTCCTGCTGTGCCGCCAGGTATAGCCGCGCATTCTCCAATGCGGTCGAGATTGCGAGCGCCACGCGCTCTACCAGCGCAAGGTCGCGCTCTGTAAAAGTATGCGGGGTATAGAAATCAATCCCGAGCGTCCCGATAATTTCGTCACGCACAAACAGGGGCGCAATCAAGATTGAGGCGACGCCGCGTGCGCGCATCAACTCGTGAATGGCAGCCAGTCGCGGGTCGTTTGCCGCATCTTGAAATGCGACGGCGCGCCGCGTCTCCAACACAATCTCGGCAGATGGATTGCCCTGAACCGGAATGACCAGCCCGGCAGCGCCGGACATGGATACGGGCGAATAGTCCGCGACGACGCGCAAATGCCGCCGGTCCTCTGTGAACAGAGCGATCCCCGCCTGTCCAAGTCCAAAAAACTCTACCATTTCGCGACAGATTTCGACCAACGCCTTGTCACTATCCAAACTGACGGCATGCGCCGTGACACGACTCACCAATTCGGTATCGCGCAGCTGCTCTGCCAGAGCTGTCTCGGCGCGCGCGCGCTCGCTCAATTCCGTTTGTGCCCTCTCGTACAGCCGCGCATTATCCAGCGCAATCGTCGCCAGTTGGGCAAACCGCTGCAAGACCTGAATCTCGGCGTCGTCAAACTTGCGAAACTCGTCAAGATACGCCAAACCGATGATGCCGACCACGTTGGCATCCGACCGCAGGGGCACGCCCGCGACCGCGCGCAAAATGTCGCGGCTGGCATCCGTCAACCGCCCGCTCCAATTGCGATAATCATCCACCACCACAGGCGCATTTTGCTCCCACACCTGCCCCGCCAACCCCACCCCGCGCCGCGTGCGGCGACCGACAAACCCTTCGTACGCCCCAACGCCCACACGCAGCTCCATCTCGTCCGAATCAGGGTCATTCAAGAACACGTATCCATGTTCTGTGCCCACCAACGCGCCGGCGCGCGCCACGATATCCTGCAGCAGTGAATTTACATCCAGCCGTTGCATCAACCCCACCGAAGTTTCGTTCAGCGCCTGCAAATAGGCGTTTTGTCTTTGGGTCGCTTGCTCGGCGTGACGATTGACAGTAATGTCGTGAAAGTACCATACACGCCCCAGATACTCATCCTGCTCGTTTTTGATCGGAGTGCTGTATCGCTCGAAATAACGCCCGTCCTTGAATTCGATTTCGTCTCGCGAGCTCGCATCGGTGCGCGTATAAACCTGGTCTGTCATGCGCCGCCATATTTCTGTGTCGCGCAAATTGTCCTGCACCGCCTGACGCAAAACCTCAACATTGCCCGTCGCGAGCGCATCGGGCGGCATGTTCCACATTTCTACAAAGCGCTGATTGTAGGACAAGAGGCGGTCATCCTTGCCCACAACCAGGATTCCATCCGGCGACGCTTGAGACTGCGCTGCCAGTATCGCATTCTGCAACGCCGCCTGTTCCTGGGCAGCGCGCCGCGTGGTGACATCGTGAAAGATTCCGCGCGTAGAGACCACCTTGCCGTCTACGATCCGCGGGGTGGAACTGCCTTCGACATACACCTTGCGCCCATCGCTGGCGAGAAACGCAGTCCGGATGTCCGGCAGTTCTTGCCCTGCCAGAATTCTGCCAAATAATTCGAGACAGTGCTCGCGCTCGTCGGGGTGAATGAGCTGTAGAAAATTTAGGTGCGCCAGCTCGGACTCGCTATAACCCAGCGTTTCAAGCCATCGGCGGTTGACGTATTCGTATCTGCCATCGGCGCTCACGCTTTGGATCAAGTCGCTGGCATTCTCAAAGAGATCACGATATTGCGCCTCGGTTTCTTGCAGGCGCTGTTCGCCGAGCACCGCATCCGTAATATCCTCCGAGATGCCTAACAAGTAGGCGGGCTTGGCATTTTCGTCGAGGATCGGGATCTTTTTCGTGCGTAGATACCGCAGTCCATGTCCCGCCGATTCGAGTGGTTCTTTGGCGATTTCGAGCAAGTGCCCACCCCGTATCGTCTCGCGGTCTTTGGCAACAAAAAAGTCTGCTTGCTCGCGGGGAAAAAAGTCATAGTCTGTTTTGCCCAGCGCGGTCGCGGTGGAGAGACCCGTAATCTGCTCCGCCGCCTTGTTCCAGCGCGTGATCCGCAATTCCTCTGCGTCTTTGACAAAGAGCATGGTGGGGAGATTGTCAACGATCGCATCAAGGAATCCTTCGGCGCGTTTTCGCTCGGCGATTTCGTTTTTCAGATTTTCTTCTGCCAAGATGCGTTCGGTGATATCGCGGGCAACACTCAACGTGCCGACAATGCTGCCGGACGAGTCGCGCCAGGGGAATTTGCTGGTTTCAAAATAGCGCGGCGTGCCGTCGGCGTGTGGATTGAGCTCGATTTGTCTGAGGATGGGGATGCCGGTCTCGATGATGCGCTGTTCGTCGCGCATAACAGTCCGCGCAACATCGGGAGAATCAAAGTCACGGTCATCCTTGCCAATGACCTCTTGCATGGACAAAACGTCCAGGTCCTTGAGATGGGCGGCATTGCTGAGGACAAAGCGCGACTCGCGGTCCTTGAAAAAAATCAGCTCGGGCAGATTGTCCATGATCGCCCAAAGAAACGTGCGCTGGTCCGGGTCGGGGCTGTCGTCCTGCGTCCCGATAAGGGCAGTCAGTTCCGCCCGCAGCGCTTGGTTTTCCAGTTCAAGCTGGTTCGCCCGTTCGCGGCAAGCCAATAGTTCGGCAAGCGCCTGAGGTTGTGCCGGGTCCTCTCCCTGGCGGTCATGGTTCATTGTTGCCATCTCTCTGCCGCTGAACAACAGAACCCACCGCGCTCGATTCCAGCGAGTGGGTTCTTGCAAGATTGCCCTCCAAAACACGCACCCCTTTGCTGCGTATTTAAAGAGGAAAAAAGGTACAAAAGGGGAAAAATAGCATAATTCGCATCGAAATTCTAGATGTGCGACAATCGTTTCTCAATAGGTTAATAGTCCTTTGTGATTACAGTTTGCTGACATGAGCATGAGAACACCATTGTCGAGCTTGCTCTCGGTGCGCGCCGCAAACGTTCGACCGCTTGTCGGGGGAAATAGTTTCGGGGGGGAACGCACACGCTGTCTCGGCTTTTGCAAAACTTTAACAAAAGATTTTTGAAAAAAGGTATTGACAACTCTTGTTTCTGTGATATATTTCAATCGGTTAGCACTCTGAGCCGTCGAGTGCTAACCTCTTTCTGTGGTATTTGCAACTGAATTTCCATTCAAAAACCTGTTTTTGACAGTAGAGTGATAATTGGATTCCCCTGCGCGTCAAAAACAGGCGTTTGAAATCAATAAACTCCAAGGAGCAATTACATTATGGCAGACCAAAACCTGCGCCCCCTTGCCGATCGCGTCATCGTGGAACCGATTGACCGCGACGAGACCACCGCGAGCGGTCTCTTGCTGCCGGAAACAGCAAAGGAAAAGCCCCAAGAAGGCAAAATCCTCGCCGTCGGACCCGGTCGCTGGGACGATGAGGGCAAGAAACGGCTCGCGATGGAAGTTGCAGTGAATGACAAGGTCATCTTTGCAAAATACAGCGGCACCGAAATCAAAATCGGTGACAAAAAAGTTTTGATCCTTTCTGAAAAAGATATTCTTGCGGTAGTTCAATAATCGCCGATCGCAGATTGCCAATAGCCGATTGCAAATCCCTGATGTCAGCCACGACGTAAAAAACTTTGCCATCCGCTATGCGCTATCCGCCATCCGGCATACTGGAGGAAACCATGCCTGCAAAGCAGATTTCATTTTCGAGCGAAGCCCGCAAACATTTGAAAATCGGTGTTGATACGCTCGCAGACGCAGTAAAGACCACTCTCGGACCCAAGGGGCGCAACGTCGCTCTGGACAAGAAATTTGGCGCGCCGACCGTCACACATGACGGCGTCACGGTTGCCAAAGATATCGAACTCGAAAATCCTTACGAAAACATGGGCGCGCAATTGGTCAAAGAAGCATCCACCAAGACCAACGACGCGGCGGGTGATGGCACCACAACCTCCGTCGTGCTCGCGCAAGCGATCGTAAACGAGGGTTTGAAAGTTGTGGCAGCCGGCTCGAACCCCATGCTTCTCAAACGCGGGATTGAAAAAGGCACCGCGCTCGTCGTTCAAGAAATTCAGAAACTCGCCAAGCCCGTAAGCGGCAAGGACGATGTCACACACGTAGCCACCATTTCCGGCGGCGACCCCGCCATCGGCGAACTGCTCGCCGAAGTGATGGACAAGGTCGGCAAAGACGGCGTCATCACGGTCGAGGAAAGCAAGACCGGTTTGGATTTTGAAGTGGATTATGTCGAAGGGATGCAATTTGACCGCGGCTATCTGACCCCCTATTTTGTGACCAATCCCGAAAAGATGGAAGCGGAAATCGCGGACCCGTATATTCTGATCACGGACAAGAAGATCACGGCGCACACCGATATCGTTCCCGTTTTGGAAAAATTGGTCCAGATGGGCAAACGCGAACTGGTGATCATTGCCGAAGACATCGAGGGTGAGGCGCTTGCGACTCTGGTGTTGAACAAACTGCGCGGACTGTTGAACGTGCTCGCCGTCAAAGCGCCCGGTTTTGGCGACCGCCGCAAAGAAATGCTGCGCGACATTGCCATCCTCACGGGCGGCAACGTGATCACCGAAGAGATGGGGCGCAAGCTCGAGACGACCAATGTGAGCGATCTCGGTCAGGCGCGCCGCGTCGTTTCGACCAAAGACGATACCACCATCATCGAAGGCAGTGGCAAGGACAAGGACATCAAGGGGCGCATCAACGAAATCAAAGCGCAAATTGACAAGACCACCAGCGACTATGACCGCGAGAAACTGCAGGAACGTCTCGCCAAATTGTCGGGTGGGGTTGCGGTGATTCGCGTCGGCGCCGCCACCGAAACCGAACTAAAAGAAAAGAAACATCGCGTTGAAGACGCGCTCAGCGCGACCCGCGCGGCCGTAGAGGAAGGCATCGTTCCCGGCGGAGGGATTGCGTTGGTCAACATCGCACCTTCACTCGATGCGCTGATCAAGGGCGAGAACGCGCTCACGGGCGACATGCGGACCGGGGCGCAGATTCTGCGCCGCGCGTTGGAAGAACCGCTGCGCCAACTCGCGGAAAACGCGGGCGAGGATGGCGCGGTCGTCGTCCAGGAAGTGCGCCGTATCCAAAAAGAGCAAAACAATCCAAACATCGGCTATAACGTCATGACAGAGGAATATGGCGACCTGCTCGCTGCGGGAATCGCCGACCCCGCCAAAGTGACGCGCAGCGCCCTGCAAAACGCTGCTTCGATTGCGGCGATGATTCTGACGACGGAAGCGTTGGTCACCGATGCTCCTGAAAAAGAAAAAGCGCCAATGGGCGCCCCGCCGCAGATGCCCGGCTATTGATCGGCGAACGGACAAACCACACGCCGTCAAATCCAAGCAAAACAAAAACCGCGTCTCGCACAAGACGCGGTTTTTTGTTTTGGGCGAATAGAATTCAGATTGGAAGCACGCGACCCCGAATCCCGCGAGAGGTGATTTCCAGCAGTCCGACACTGGGTTCGGTGTTGTTGGAGGGGTTGATCGAGCCGGGATTGAATAAAAAGACGCCCTCGTGAACTTTGGCGTATGGCACATGGGTGTGCCCAAAGACAATCGCGTCCACATGGCTGAATCGGGAGAGGATATAATGAATAAACTCGGGGGTGTATGGGTCGCGGCGCAAGAGTTTCGCCAAGCGCTCGTTCCAGCTGCCGCGCAGTTCGCGGTTCCCATGCACAAGCCCCACGCGCAGTCCGCCAAATTCCAACACCTGTGATTCCTGGAGATACGTCCGGACTTCGGGGGAATCACTCTCGCCATAGACAGCAAAGGTGAGGGACACGGATTCCTGGAGCTGCTGCAGGACCTGGAGGGATGTAATGTCTCCGGCATGCAGGACTATTTCGACGGATGAAAAAATCTCCATCACGCGCGCCGGCAGCGAACGACGCAAGTCCGGAATGTGGGTGTCGGCGATAACTCCGATTTTCATGTGTGGGGAGAGAGGAACTCAGGGAGCAATGCCCAGGGCAGCCATGACCATTGCGACGAGCAAAAACCATTGGGCGCGGCGCATAAAAGCGGACGCCGTTTCGCGCTCTGCGCGGACCAACGTTTCCCAAAGGACGAGCGCGCCTAACGCGAGCGCGGCAATGGTGGCGTTAATAAAAGCGCCCCGCGCAACGAGCAGGACAATCACCAATACCTGAGAGAGATTGAGAATGGCAAAACCCAGACGCGGGCGCGATTCTACCGAGAGCAGTCCGCGATAGCTGACCGCAAACAAGAGCGCGACGAGCGCCGCGTCCAACGGCGGCAGGGCGCGCGAAACCGCGGCGTCGCCGATCAGCCACGCCATCCCAATTTCTGCGCCCGCGCGCAGCCAGCGTCCCGCGCCATTTTCACCCAGTTCACTTTCCAGCGGCGCAAACAACAGCACGGCGAGGGTGAGAATAAAGGTGGCTGTGCCGAGCGCCAGCGCGATAAAGAGCGCGATTACGCCCGTGACCAGCAGCGCGGTGAGCGACTGACCCACATACGGGATGACCGCCTGACGCCAAAAGTTGCTGCGTGACGAGAGCCATTGTGAAAACCGCGCTGCGGGGGAGCCGAGACGCGCATACGGGACCAGCATCCAGGCGCGCGTGGGGGTCGCTTGCCAGCCGCGCATCGGACGCCGCCAGTCCGTGTTGACCCACGCGGCGCGCCAGGCGCCGAGAAGCGGGTCAGTCAACAGAATCGCGATGGCGACGCGCAAGATGGTCTCACCCGAAAGGACCAAGCCGCTGGCTGCCAACGCGCCGCACAGAGTGGCGGCAATCGGACCCAGCCACGTGAGGGGGCGCGCTGAGCGCAACTCCAAGGCAATGCGCCGCCCAACCACGGGCTGCGGCAGTCGGGATCCCATAATCGCGGCGAGTGTAGCATGAGAGCCAAAATTAGGCAAGAGATTTTTTCGCGCGAGCCGCCAACACAGGTAAAAGCGACCAAGCCACTGGGTGGAACCGGCTCCTTGAGGCGCGGCGGGACTCGAAACCGAGAGTCATTTTGTGGACGGCGCTTGGGACAATTAACCTCTTGCGCCCCCTCTGTCTGAATGATATACTCGATTTTCAAACGAGAATGAAAGCACATGGACCCGCCGTGGACGCATCAACGCTTGATCCGTCCACGTTTCTGCAACTGCAAGAGGAAGAACGTCAGCGGCTCGCGCACGCCTTGATGCACGGACCCGGGCAAACCCTCGCCAACGCGTTGATGGAAGTGGAATATTCGCTACCGCTTTTGAAACAAGATTCGCAGCTTGCGATTGCGGGGTTGAGCGCGCTGCGGGACGAATTGCGTCAGGGGCTGGCGCAGCTCAAGAATTTTGTTGCGGAGCTTCAACCGCCCTTGTTGGAGGAGATGGGGCTGGGTCCGAGTATTCATCAATACTTGATAAAGTTCAGAGAACTCACCGGGATGCGCACCGAGTGCCGCGGCTGTGACAAGTTCCACGCCCGATATCCGATGACCATTGAAATCACCCTGTTTCGGATTTTGCAGGAAGCGCTGACCAACGTGCAAATCCATTCCAAAGCGACGCGCGTGCGCGTCGAATTGGCGCAGACACGAAATCATGTGCAGCTGACCATTCAGGATAACGGGCGCGGGTTCACCCCGCGCCAGGAATCATTTCGCAACAAGCGTCAACTGGGTCTGATTGCCATGCGAGATCGCGCGGAATTGTTGGGCGGTCAGTTACAACTGTTTTCGCAGAATGGTCAGGGCGTTCGCGTCGTGACCACGATTCCTTATCACGGACATTCGACCGACTCTAATCCAGGGGGAGGGCAGGAGAATCATGAGCACACAGACATCAAGCGCGCGCGGACATTCCGCGCGGGCACACGCACCGGCAAAGGACAAACCGGCAAAAACGCGCGCAACGGCAAAACAACCCCGTGCCGATAAAAAAGCGGAAGCCAAAGACAAAGCAAAAGACGGCGAGTCGAAAATTTCCGTTTTGATTGTGGACGACCATCCGCTCTTTCGCGGCGGACTGCGCGGCGTGTTGGAATTGGACGACGCCATCGAGGTCATCGGCGAAGCGCAGGACGGTCAAGAAGCTCTCGATATGGCACATGCCCTCGAGCCCCAGGTCATTCTGATGGACGTGAACCTGCCGCTCATTAACGGGCTGCAGGCAACGCGCGAGCTCACCTCGCAGCGCCAAAACACTGCCGTGATCATTTTGACAGCGTATCACGACGACGAGCAAATGCTCCATGCGGTCCGCGCGGGCGCTTTTGGCTACTTTCCCAAAGAGGTGGCGCCGGCCGAGCTGCTCAATGCCATCCGCACGGTCAGCGGCGGCAATTATGCCATCAATGACCAGGTCCTTGCCAAACCCCAGGTCGCCAGCTGGCTGATCACGCAATTCGAGACGATCCAAAGCGGCGTCGAAGATGCACCCGAAGAATCGTTTCGTTCGCTCTCGGCGCGCGAAATGGAGATCCTGCGTTTGATTACGCGCGGGTTGAGCAACAAGGAAATTGCCAAGGCGCTCGGCATCAGCCGTCAAACCGTCAAGAATCACATGACCTCGATTTTGCGAAAACTCGCCGTCAACGACCGCACCCAAGCCGCGGTATATGCGCTGCGGCGCGGGTGGATCCGTCTTCAAGACACAAAATAAGTTTTGGAAAAAAAAGAGTTTCCGCTCACAGCCGGTCCCTGCGATCCGAAACCCATCGCCCGCCCATGCCAACGGATACCCTGCAATTGCAAAACACCGCTTCTGAATTTCTTTCAGAAATAGAACAGCTCCGCATCGAACTGCGCGAGATTGAAGTTTTGATTCGCCAGACCTCTTCTGAAATCGAACGGCAGGGACAAAAACAACTCGAAATGTCCTCGCGCCTGCGTCAGGTGGAAGCAAACTTTGAATCATACACGCGCGAGGATGTGCGCCAAACGTATGCAAACGAACGGGACGCACAGCTCAAGCTGTTGTTGATGCGCTCGCAGTTGGAGCAATTCCAAGCCAAACATCGGCAGCTCGACCGCTACATCCAGCAACTGCGGAAACTGCATGACCTGTCTTTGCGGATGGCGGAATCGGTTGACCGCGAGGCGGGCGAGTCTTCACCCGGGCATCTTGTTTCCGACCACGATGCGGTGATTCAGACGATCGAAGCGCAGGAATCGGAACGCCAGCGACTCGCCCAGCAAATGCACGATGGACCCGCGCAATCCCTGACCAATTTGATTCTGCAAGCCGAAATTGTAGAGCGGCTCTTTGATTCGGAACCCTCCCGCGCCCGCACAGAGCTGGGACAGCTCAAGACCTCCGCCAACGTCACCTTTCAACGGGTGCGCGACTTTATTTTTGCCCTGCGTCCGATGATGCTGGACGACCTCGGGCTTTTGCCGACGATCCGCCGCTATACTCAGCAATTCGAAACGGTGAACAAACTGCCCGTCACGCTGAATTTGAACGGAGACCGTGCCCTTGCGCCATATATCGAAGTGACGATCTTTCGCGCCGTTCAGGAACTCGTCAACAATGTCGCCAAGCACGCCCATGCCTCGCGGGTGCAGGTGACGCTGGACTTGAACGCCGAGCCGACTGTGGTGATTGTCGAGGATGACGGGAGCGGGTATGATGCCGCCCAAGTCCTTGCGCGCGCTCGCGAGCGCGGAAGTTCCGGTCTGGTGACACTCGAGAAACGAGTCGAGATGCTGGGAGGAAACATTAACTATCAGAGCGCGACGGGACGCGGCACGCGCGTGCGGGTGCTGATTCCGGCGACGTGAGCGCGACCACTCAAAGAATAACGGGTCAGACCGTTACGCAACTGCAACTCTCTGATGCGTCATAATCCGTTAAATTGACGCCAAACAACACAACACAAGTACCGTTTTCTCATTGTTGCAGCTGGAACGCAAGATATAATAATTTCAAGGGGGGCGTTATGCCACCCCTTGAATTTTTTTTACCCATAGTGAGCGGCGATGCATCGAATAAAACATCTCGGGGGAAAAGAACACGGTCAGAGTCTTGTCGAGGTCGCCGTGATTTTTCCATTTCTTTTGCTCCTCCTGCTGGGCGCCATCGAAATCGCGCAGGCCTTTAACGCCTATATCGCTCTCATCAATTCAGCTCGTGAAGGCGCCAGCTATGCGACGTTATACCCCGAAGTCGTGGACTGCACTACCGCTTTGATGGATGAAGACGACGGCACCGAGTTTGGCGGCAGATGTTTTGAATATTCCGAACGCATCAAGGGAGAAGCCCTCGCCAACAAGCTGGATTTGCGGGAACTGTCTATTACAAAACCGACGGCGTCCAAACCCTTTTACGCCAATTGTCCGATTACGGCGACTGTCGCCTACAGTCTCACCACCTTTTCCAGCACAATGTCTTTGCCCCTGTTTGGACGGATGGGCTTGCCCAACAAATATTTGATCCGCTATTCGGTCGGCATGCCGATCCGCGAAGCAGAGCAACAAGCGTGCTTGCCGTCCTGAGGACCCGGGAATAGAGTCATGCGATTCGAGTTCATACCTCGCTCTCACCGCCGACAATTCGGTTTGCGCCGGGCGGGCGCACAGCAAAACGGCGGCGAGCGGGGGCAGGCGCTAATCGAATTTTCGTTGTCAATCGGTGTGCTGCTCTTGTTGTTTCTCGGTCTCGCCGGAATGGCGTGGGGCTTTTTTGCGTGGTTGACCACGACCTCTGCTTCGCGCGAAGGAGCGCGTTTTGTCATTGGAGACCCGCAAGTGACTTATGATGAGGTCGTCACGCACATTTGCAGCACCGGGGTGATGATGGGTGGAAGTTCAGCGAGCTGCGAAGCTCTGGAGGATGCGGGCGAAATAACAGTCCTGGTGGAACCGGCGGACATCTCGTCCCGCGTGTCGGGCGCACAAATCACAGTCAATGTCGGGTATCGCGTACCCGTCCCAACTTTGCGAGCATCATTTTTTAACGGTGGGGGCATCACATTCCTGGGTCCTATCTGGGTGAATAGCCGCTCTGTGATGAGGATCGAATAAGAAACAATGCCGGAACGCCTGGCTTGAAACTCGACAGCCGGGCGCACCCGGGCGGTTTCGGGGCAGACTCCTATGGGAGGCACATCATGAACGAACATCAACGACAAGAAGGTCAATCGGTCGTCATCATTGCGCTGGGGCTGGTGGCGCTATTGGCGTTTATGGCATTGGCAGTGGATGGGGGCAATGTCTATGCCCAAAGACGCCAGGTGCAGAATGCGGTGGATGCGGCGGCAAGCGCGGGCAGCGAGCGTCTGGTCCGACCCAACCCAAGCGACAGTTCCAGGGCAACCAACAAGCAAGTGCTCGACGTGGTCAAAAAGTATCTGCGGGACAATGGCGTTGATCCGGACGCGACGACCGCGAATCTGAGTGTGCGCTATGTGACGCGCGACACGTCCAACTCGACGCACATTGACAGCGCCGAGATCACATCGTACGGTTCGAATCTCGCCGCGCCTTTGAAAATTCCGGCGGTGACGGGCGATCCCGTCGTCGGCGTGCACGTGAATGTGGACAAGGAATTTACCTCGTTCTTTGCGTCGGTGATCGGCATTCACACCCTCTCGGTCGGCGCGCTCGGCAGATCTTTTGGGGCGCCGATCCTGACCAACCCCACACCCGGTCCGCCGACGACCGGTGCATGTTGTGCCGATGAACTCTTTCCAATCGTCATCAACCAGGATATGTTCCAGGACCTGGACGGCGATGGCAATCTCGATGTTCGCTTTGAGGAAGGCGCTCCGACCGATCAATTCACGATCTGGCTGAGGGATTCCGGACCGCCCAATTTCAGGTTTGTGCATTGGAAGGGGCAGAGCGCAAATAGCTCTACTCTTCAATCCAACATGAACACGGTCGCCAACAGCGGCACCTGGTATGTAGAGGAATGGCTGTCGGTCTCGACAGCCACGATGGGACAGGTTGTTTCGACATTCCAGAACAAGCAGGGCCAGACTTTTACGGTCCCGGTCTATGATTCAGCTCGCAATAGCGATTCGGAATACAGGATCGTTGGGTTTGCGCGCATGGAATTAGTAAAGGTTTGCAATCCCAGCGGGAGCGGTTGTGTTGCAAATGCGACTTCGCCTCATATTCAGGTCAAGTTCGAGCAGTGGGCGAGCTCGCGGTGTCAGGGTTCCTGCTCGTTTTTTGGGGTGAGAACAAACAAACCCGGGGAACCCCAGGAAATGGAACGCTCGTTGATCGGCGTGGTCAAGATCTTTAAACAGACGCCGCTCCAAATTCCGCTCACGCAAGTTCCCGTTGATGTGATGCACGTGCTGGACATTTCGGGCAGTATGCGATACTGCATCGGCACCACAACCGACTGCAGCAACAGCAACTCGAACCAAAAACTCAAGCTCGCCAAGACCGCACTCATCACATTCAACTCGATTGTCTCGCCCACGCTTGGCGACAAGGTCGGACTCGCCACTTTTCCCCGTGATCAGGGGACGTCAAGATACAGTATGCCGTGCGGAGGCAATTACAGCACGTTCATGTTCGGACAGAATCGGCACGAACTGACAAGCTCCAATATCGGCGCAGCTGTCTCACCGTATAATCCGTCGGGAAGTGTCAATCATGTCATCAACAATCTGAACGCCAACAGCGGCACTCCAATCGCGGGCGGCTTGTTGGTGGGACGTCAGATGGTCATAGATCCATCGTTCCATGTCCCGGGACATCAACCCGTCATCATTCTGGCGTCCGACGGGATTGCAAATGTCCGCACCAACGGGCGCTGGACCGGCTTTACGGGCAGCACCTACTCGGACCCGCCATGCAACAAGGAAGCGGTGCAGGATGCGATTGCCGAAGCAAATCAAGCCAAGCAAGACCTGAACGGGGATGGTCGCTCGGATGTGATTATCTTTTCGATCGCAATTGGCACAGATTTTAACGCGTATGCGCTGGAAGCTATCGCTTCCGAACCCAAGAACAGTCACTTTTATACCGTCTCGGATGCGGCGGCGATGCAGGACATTTACGCGCAGATTGCGGACCGTCTCGGCACCGCCGACTGCACTACGACTCCATCTGAGGACTTTGCGCCGAATGCCGTCGTGCGCGTGCGCAACACCACGACCGGCGAGACGATGCAGACGACCACCACCTCCACCGGCTTTTTTGCCTTTACCGACATTTCGCCCGGAACATACGAGTTCACATTTGCCAGCGTGACCATCAGCGGTTTCACTTATGACATTTTTACCGATGGCGTAGGCGGACCAATTCTGAACAACAACCCGACGATAGAAGTTGGCGAAGCGCCGACGACATATCCCATCAATCTCGCGCTCGGCACCGACGATTTTCTCAATTCTTGCAATTAGTTCACGTTGACCTGAGCCACAACCCCTGCCGCCGCGCGGCGGCGGGGGTTGGAGCCCAACATACCACGCCACTTCCGCGCCGGTGGCACCCTACACGTTGCGGGGGCAACAGGATTGGACTATCTACGCATGCGTAAACCCGCCCACCTTGTACTGACACTGGTCGCGCTCGGAATCATCATCGCCCTCTTTGCGGCACTCGGTCTCTCACCCGTCCGCGCCGCAGGTCCCGTCTGTGACAACAACGGCTGTTATTTGATCCATACCACAACCGACGACTTTGTGCGCGGCGAGTTTTATGCCACAGGTCTGCGTAAACTTGGCAATGGCGAAGTGCAGCTCCTGCCGGTCGGTTTGAGCACGCCCTGGCAAGCGACGAATAATCTGCCTGTCAATCGCGCAGAACTCGCCCTCGTTTCATACGAAAACATTCTGTATGCGATCGGCGGGTTTGACGGCTCGACCGCACGCACCGAAATCTATTCTGCCACGACTGAACTCGTGGGCGGCGATATCATCGCCGATTGGGTCAAGACGGACGATTTGCCTGCGCCGCGCGCGGGGGCAAGCGCCGTTGTCGCGCGCTTGCCCGACCCGGTGCTCTATGTTTTGGGCGGCGGCGAGGCGACAGGAAGTAATACGATCTATTATAAAAAGATTGGCGCCGGCGGCAGTCTGGGCGCGACATGGAAAACAGCCACTTTGCCCGAGAACCTCGTCTATTCGGCGCTGGTCTATCGCAATAGTAATCTGTATGTCATCGGCGGCACATCCACTGCGTCCGAAAATATCTATCGCGTTCCGATCATCAACACGGACGGCGATATTGGCACCATCGTGTCAGACCTGCCCCTGCCAAAACAATTGACCATGTCCACCGCAGTGGATTGGCAAGGCGAAACGGACGACTTTATATATGTGCTCGGCGGTCTGGACGAATCGCAAACCTCATCGCAGGACGTCTATATCACGGACTTTAACCCTGACAATTCGCTAAACAATCAAGGACCGGTAGGCGGTTGGGATAACGCCAGTCTGGTGGACGCGTTCAACGCTCACGGGTCGGTGCAATACAACGGCGCGATCTATGTCGTCGGCGGCAGACAGGGTATCTCGTCGGCGGATGCAGTCACCAAAGTGCAAACGGCTCTGATTGATCCGGATGGCTCGCTGCACAATTTCGGCGGCAATGTGGGCAACTGGATCATTACAGAACCGCTGCCCAAAGCGCGCTTTTTGCACGGCACCACAGTCAACGGCGGCGGCGAGCTGTATATCGCGGGCGGTTACAACAGCCAGTACAATCCGACCAGCACGGTCTATCACGGCTCGACGACCGGCGCTGCCTCGACGTACGCCCCCGAGGGCGAGTTTATCGGCGCGCCGATGGACGCCGGGGTAAATTCCGAACTCGTTCGCATGAATTGGAACGCCGCCGTAGAGGATATCTCCAAGATGGGGCTAACGATGTATTATCGGAGCGCCAATAGCTTGACCACACTGCGCACGCGCACCTGGATTCTGGCGGGAACCTCCGCCCAAAGCTCAAGCGGCGTCACCAATACCGTGACGTTCCCGTCGGCGATTGAAGACCGTTATTTCCAATATCGCGGCGTCTATAACACGGAAATCTACAACAAATCTCCGCTCTTGTCAGAGGTCACGGTGGACATTTTGGGCGATCCCACCCACACACCCACCAATACCGCGACCGCCACAAGCACGGACAGCGCGACGGATACGCCAACGCCGAGCGTGAGCGCGACCGCGACGCCGACCGATCCGGGACCGAGCCGCACGCCCACCCCGACCGCGACGGGCGCCGCTTGCGAGGGCAAACCGGGAAAACCGGTCCTCGTCTCGCCTAACAATAGCAGCAAACTCAAAGTCAAAAAGGTCAAAGTCGCGTGGAATGCGGTGCCCTGCGCAACCGAATACAAAGTGATTGTCCGGGTCGGCGCCCCCAAGGGTCCCAAACTCGTCAAAAAAGGCGGGATCACCAAACTGCAGTTCAAGGTAAAGAAACTGAAACCGGGAACCAAGTATTTCTGGCGCATCAAGGCGATCAATGCAGAGGGCATGACCAAGTCTCAACTCTGGAAATTCAAGATCAAGCGCTGACGCACATTTCTCTTTGGACCTAAAACCGCAAGCACGCACGAGCCACCCGCCCGCCCGACGAGTGGCTCGTGTCGTTTCGGACGTGAAACATGCGTACGATTGGGGCACAACTTTGTTATGCATTCGCATAACAAGCGCCCCTGACACGTTATGACCTTTTACCTGTTGAATGTTTCACAAAAACCCCATAGAATCAACCAAATGAATCCCAACATCATCGGTGGAGGAAACCCATGAGGGGTGGCGGACGGATTTTTGTAATCCTCGGATTTATCCTGGCTTTGATCGCCGGCGTCGCAGTCTTTATAGTGCTGGCGAGCGCCGAGCCGCAGCCGACCCAGGTGCCAACCACCGATCTGGTCGTCGCGGTGCAGCAAATTCCAGCGCGGAGTGAAGTCTCTCCGGACCAATTGGGACTTGTGCCCTGGCCCGTGCCCATTCCGACGCCGATCGGAGCATACGCGAGCCCTGCCGAGGTGGTGGGGCAGCTCTCACTGGTGCCGATCTATGTGGGTCAGCCAGTGATTGATGACATGGTGATTTCCAAGGGCGATGTCGAGGCGCAGCACAGCAACGCCGCTCTCTTGCTGGAAGAGGGACAGGTCGCCGTCGCGCTCGGTGTGTCGCTGGGCAGCAATGTGGCAGAAGCGATCCAGCCGGGGGACCGGGTGGATTTGGTCGTCACCTATAACGTCGAGGTGCAGAACCCCATCTCCGCCATCGGCTCGGGCAGCTATGTCGTAACACAAAAGACACTAGAGAACGTCTTAATTTTGCAGGTGGGTCCGTGGCCTCGCGATGTGGGGGAACAATCCTCCTCCCAGGGCGGCGGCGCGGTGAATATTGTCACCCTGCAGATGGTCGAGCAGGATGCGCTGGCGCTCAAACACATCGAGTCCACCGCCGCAAATTACGCATTTGTCCTGCGCGCCGCAAATGACGAACAGCTCTATACGACCGAACCTGTCACCATCGAGTATATAAATCGGCGTTTCAATTTCAACATCCCCGGTCTGGGACAATAAAAGCTGGAGACGCAAGCTTTTGCGTTTCTATATTGGGGGCAGTATGTCAGTACCGCACGACAAGAAAATTCGCGTTCTGATCGTGGATGATATTCCGGAAACGCGAGACAATCTCAAAAAGCTGCTGTATTTCGAAGACGATATCGAAATCATTGGCGCGGCATCCAATGGGCGCGAGGGCGTAGACCAGGCCGCGCAGCTGCGTCCCGACATTGTCCTGATGGACATTAACATGCCGGGGATGGATGGGATTCAAGCCAGCGAACTGATCTCGCAGCAAGACCCAAACATCCAGGTAGTGATGATGTCTGTCCAGGGAGAGGCGGATTATTTGCGGCGCTCGATGTTGGCGGGCGCGCGGGAATTTTTGATCAAACCGTTTTCCAGCGAAGAGCTTGCCAACTCACTGCGACGCGTCAACCAGCTCGCCGCCACACGCCGCGTCGTAGTTTCCAAACAGACGCCGACAGCCCCGTCACCCGACAGCGAATACTATCAACCAATCGCCCCGGTCCGACCCCGCGGCGCAAAAATCATTTCGGTCTATTCCTCCAAGGGCGGCGTCGGTGTGTCCACAATTGCCGTCAACCTCGCGATCGCGCTGCGAGAAGAAACGCGCAGTCGCGTTGCGATCATGGACGGCAGTTTCCAATTTGGCGATGTGGGGGTGCTGTTGAACCTGCCCGCGAATCGCACCATCGCCGATGTGGTCGAATCCAAGAATGACCCCGACGAAGACCTTTTGAACGGGATTCTTGCAGCACACAGCTCGGGCGTCAAAGTGCTGCTCGCCCCCCCCCGCCCCGAACAAGGCGAACTCGTCACGCCCGACATTGTTCGAAAAACGCTCGAAGTCATGAAAAAGCAGTTTGACTATATCGTGATTGATACCGACAAGGGGATCAACGATTCTCTGCTGGCAATATTTGATATTTGTGACCAGATTGTTTTGCTCTCGACGGCAGATATCAGTTCGCTCAAAAACGCCAAACTCTTTTTCGAAGTGACCCAGCAGTTGGAATATCCCGCCTCCAAGACGCTGCTCGTCTTGAACAAGTATGACGGCAAGACGGGGATCAATGCGCGCGATGTGGAGGGCAACATCAAGCACCCTGTTACCGGGCAAATCGCCCGCGACGACAAGGCGACGACGCTTGCCTTGACGCGCGGCATTCCCGTCGTGATCACTCAAAAGGGCATTTCGTTCAGCCAGTCCATCATTGCGATGGCGCGCATGTTGCGCCGCGAGCCGGACCCGACGCCGGCGCCCGCGCCCAAGCCGCCTGTCCCCTCGAACGGTCACTCGGCGAACGGCAGCGCACCCAAGATGCAGCCCCCCAAGCCCAAGCGGCGTTTTATGATTTTTGGCAAGAGTTCGTAGAGGTAACCCAATATGTCGTTGCTCAAACGTATAGAGAAAAAGGACCCGACCCCGGCAGCGCCGGCTGCGCCCACCGCAAGCGGGAACGCGGGCGGTCCGGGTCTTGTACCCGCGCCCGAACCGGCGCGCCAGCGACAGACGCCCGCGCCGCCGCAAGACCGTCTGGTTGATTTGCGAGCGCGGCTCTTGAGCAAGATCATTGCCGAACTCGATCCCAAGCTCGACATGGGGCGCGCCGAAGACTTGCGCAAAGGGATCGAAGAGTTGTTTACGCGCGCCCTTGCCGAAGAACCGGATGTCGTTCTGGGTCGGATCGAACGCCAACGCCTGCTCGACCAGATCACTGCCGAGATTATGGGATTTGGTCCGCTGGAACCTCTGCTCAAAGACGCGTCCATTGACGAAATCATGGTCAATGGACCCGGCATGATCTATATCGAACGCAGCGGCAAGATCGAACGCGTGCCCGCCCGCTTTGACAGCGAAATGCATGTCTATCGCATCATTGACCGCATCGTTGCCCCGCTGGGACGTCGCGTGGATGAAGGGCAGCCCTTTGTGGATGCCCGTTTGCCCGATGGCTCGCGCGTCAACGTGATCATTCCACCGCTGGCGCTGAACGGTCCCACGATTACGATTCGAAAATTCGCCAAGACGCCCTACACTGCCGAAGACTTGATCAAGCGCCAGACGTTCAACCCCGAGTTTATCGAATTTATTTCGGCATGTGTCAGGGCGCGCTTGAATATCGTAGTCACGGGCGGCACCGGGACCGGCAAAACGACCTTGCTGAATATTTTCTCGAGTTATATTCCAAACGACGAGCGTATCATTACCATCGAGGACGCCGCCGAATTGCAGCTTCGTCAAGAGCACGTCATTTCTTTGGAATCTCGCCCCAAAAACATCGAAGGACGCGGCGAAATTACGCGCGGTGACCTGGTCATCAACGCCCTGCGCATGCGCCCCGACCGCATTATCGTCGGCGAGTGTCGTTCCAAAGAGGCGCTGGATATGCTTCAGGCAATGAATACCGGTCACGAAGGTTCGATGACGACAGTACATGCCAATGCGCCGCGCGATGCGCTGCACCGCCTCGAGACAATGGTTTTGATGGCAGGTTACGACCTGCCGCTCAAAGCCATTCGCGAACAGATTTCGGGCGCGCTCGATGTGATCGTCCATTTGGAGCGTATGCGTGACGGCACCCGCCGCGTGACGAATGTCTCTGAAGTGCAGGGCATGGAAGGCGAAGTTATCATTACGCAAGAAGTGTTTAAATGGGAAGGCGCCGGCGTCAAGGACGGCAAGGTGCTCGGCTATCTCAAATCCACGGGCATTCGTCCCAAATTCGTCGAACGAATCGAAGCGCAGGGCATTTATCTGCCGCCAAGTGTCTTTGGGATGGATTCGCGTTATTATCAATAATGGATTTCGTCTCCTTTTTTACTCCGACCATCACGCTGGCGCTCTTGTCTGCGGTGGCTTTGCTCGTCCTCTTTGTCGGACTGGGCACGGTCGTGAGCGGACGCACCTCGGTCATTGACTCGCGGCTCGACCGCTATGCAGGGCGTCAGGGTCCCAGTCCCAGCAAGACCGGCAAGGAAGGCAAGCGCTTTGATAACCTCGTGAACGAAAAGCGAGGGTCTGCCATCGGGACCGATCTGGCGCGCGCTGACCTCAAACTCACGCCGGGCGAGTATGTGGCGATCAATCTGGCGACGGTTCTCGCGGGCGCGTTGCTCGGCTTGGTGCTGGCGCCCCCGCCCGCCAACTTTGTTTTTGGTCTGATTGGCGGCGTGATCGGCTTTTATGGACCTCGCATGTATGTCCGCTTTTTGCAGCGACGCCGTCTGGATGCGTTCAACAACCAGTTGGGCGACACGATTGTTTTGCTCTCGAATTCGCTGCGCTCGGGCTACAGCTTGCTCCAGTCCATGGAAACGGCGTCCAAAGAGCTGGCTCCGCCGATGAGCGCCGAACTGACACGGGTCACGCGCGAGGTGGGTCTGGGGCTTACGCTGCAAGAGGCGCTCGCCAACATGCTGCGCCGGATGCCGAGTGATGACCTGGATTTGATGATTACTGCCATCAACGTACAGCACGAGGTGGGCGGCAACCTCGCCGAAATCCTGGACAATATCGCGCATACGATCCGGGAACGGATCCGCATCTTTGGCGAGATCCGCACCATTACCGCCCAGCAGAGGTTGAGCGGCTATATCCTGACCGTCTTGCCGATCGCGCTCGCCTTTGTCATGTATTTTCTGAATCCGGAATACATTTCGCGCATGTGGCAAGACCTGTGCGGACTGTTGATGTTGTTCACCGGCGCGCTCATGATGGGTATGGGCTATTTGGTGATTCGCCGCATCACGGACATTGAGGTGTAATAGACCATGCCCCTAGCTGCCCTCCTCCTGGCTGCCATCTTCGGTCTGGCTATTTTGGTCGTATTTGTCGGTTTGGCGCGTTCGGCGAGCGCGCCGAACCCGGTACAAGAGCGCCTGCAGCTTTATGGGACGCGCCCGCGAACCCTTGAAGAGATCGAGTTGTCCCAACCGTTTGGCGAACGCGCCGTCGTGCCGTTGATACGCGGTCTGGCGCGCCTCTTGAATCGGACCGCCCCGCAAAAAAACGTCGAAGAGATTCGGCACCGGCTCGAACTGGCAGGCAACCCGTACAATTGGAGTGTCTCTGACTTTTTGGGGCTGCGCGGACTCGTTGCAATCATCACCGTCGCGATTCTGGTCTTTGTCGCCGTCGTGATTCGCGCAGACCCTGCGATCATCCTGCTCTTGATTGGCGCAGGCGGGGTGCTGGGTTTCTATCTGCCGCTCTTGTGGCTGGGACGGCGCGTGCGCCAGCGTCAGCACCGCATTCAGCGACAACTGCCCGATGCAATGGATTTGCTCACCATCAGCGTGGAATCAGGTCTCGGTTTTGACGCGGCAATGGTCAAGGTGACCGAGAAATGGGACAATGACCTGAGTCGTGCGTTCGCTCGCACGATTGCCGAAATTCGCGTCGGCAAGCTGCGCCGCGAAGCGCTGCGGGACATGGCAAAACGCATCGAGGTGCCCGACTTTACGAATTTTATCGCCGCGATTATTCAAGCGGACCAGCTGGGCGTCAGCATCGCCAAAGTGCTGCGGATTCAGGCGGAACAGATGCGGGTCAAACGTCGCCAGCGCGCAGAAGAACTTGCCAATCAAGCGCCGGTCAAAATGTTGATCCCACTCACTTTTTTGATTTTTCCTTCGATCTTTATCGTTCTGCTCGGGCCCACCGTCCTGATTTTTATGGCGGGAGGATTCAACCCGCGCTGAGCACAAGCCAAAAAATCGGCAATTTATCGCACCGATAACGAGCGCGCGGCGAAAGTTGTATTCGCCCCGCGCTATAATTTTTATGGAGAACACGCTATCCGTCGTCAACCGCACGCGCAATTCCACAATGGTCTCTGCCGGACGGGTCGCCGACACCTTTTGGACACGGTTCAAAGGACTGATGGGACAGCATGATCTCGCCGAGGGGTTTGGGCTGCTGCTGCAAGGCGAAAGCGCCATTCACACCTTTGGCATGCAAATTCCCATTGATATTGTCTATTTGGACAAAGAGGGCAGGGTCTTGCGAACGACCACCGCCATGCCGCCCTCGCGTCTGGGTCCCCTTGTGCGCGGTGCGCGAAATGTGCTAGAATTGCCGGTAGGCACCCTTGCCAAAACCAATACACAGCCGGGCGATCAGCTCGAAATACGGGTGAAATGAGTCCGACCACGGATCATCGCTTGAGAGTGTCGCGAGATTGGAGCACAAGATTGCTCGACCTCTTGTTTCCATCGCGCTGTGTAAATTGCGGGCGCCCCGGTGCCGCGCTCTGCGCCGATTGTCTCGCCACGATTCAACCGATTTCCTCGCCCACCTGCCCGCGCTGCGGGAACCCTCTTTCCAGTCCGGATGCGGTTTGTTTTGATTGTCGCGCGCATCCCAAAACAATCACGCAAATTCAATCCGTTTGCTGGCATGATGAGGTCGCGCGGCGAGCAGTACATGCGCTCAAGTACAAAAAACGCCGCGACGTGGCGCCTGAGCTTGCCCGTTTCCTTGTCGCCAAACTCGCCGTCAGCGAGCTCGACATTGACCTGATTACCGGCGTGCCGCTCTATCCTGTGCGCGAACTGGAGCGCGGCTATAATCAGGCGGACCTGCTTGCCATCCACACGGCGAACGCGCGGGGGCTTGCCTACAAGCGGGTGATGCGCCGCACGCGCGCCACACGCGACCAGATTGAGCTTGACGCCGCCGCGCGACGTTTGAATGTGAAAAACGCGTTGTTCGCGGACGAGCAACAAGTTGCAGGCAAGAACGTATTACTAGTAGACGATGTGGCAACGACAGGCGCGACGCTCGAGGCCTGCGCCTCGGCGCTTTTTCAAGCGCGGGCGCGCGGAGTGTATGGGTTGACCGTGACCCGTCCTCGTCCGGGCAACTAATAGCGCAACAACATGAGATTGCGTAGTCGAAGATCGAGTTTTATAACTCGCGCGCGAGCACTTGACTCGGCAATTTCATCATGTTGTTGCACTAGCAGGTTGTCGGAGAGACCTCATTCGTAACTATGAACACGCGTCGTAGTATCTCAAAAATAACTATAATTTGATTTCACTCCGACAACCCGCTAGTACTTTACCAAATCCAATACCAACGTCCGGCTGACGCAATGGGAGCAAAATGTTTGTGCGCTCAGCTGAAGGAGGTCGTGATGCAGTTGATTATTACCGGTAAGAACATGAATGTGTCTACTCGCACCGAAGAGTTTATCACGCGCAAAATGAACCGTCTCGAACGACATTTGCACGAACCGTTTGAGGCACGCGTAGAATTGTCCCAACAGAATACTCGGAACGTGAACGAGCGTCAGATCGTTCAGGTGACCTTGTCGAGAAATGGCACCATCATTCGTGCTGAAGAACGGGCAGCGGACTTGAAAGTGGCAGTTGAATCGGCTGTGGACAAATTGGACAGACAGCTGCAGCGTTACAAGAACAAACAAGTCCGCAAGCGCCGCGCCGACGGTGAGACCATACAGTCGGTCAAAGATGATCTGGCGCAAGGAGAAATCGAACCAGAGCCCCGCATCGTGCGGACGAAACGATTCCGGGCAGCGCCCATGAGCGCAGAAGAGGCGATTGATCAGATGGAGCTGCTGGGACATTCGTTTTACCTGTTCATGAATCAAGAGAGCGGAGACGTGAATGTTTTGTACCGGCGCACCGACGGCAATTATGGTGTGTTGGAACCCCAAGTGAATTAGAAACCGACAGAGGGCATAGGGCAACCGATGCCCTCTTTTTTTGTTGGCATAGTTTCGATGGATGATTGCGGCGGCGTGACAGCGATGGTATAATTTTCTTGCCATGACCGAGCGTAAAGCCAAACCCAAGTCCAAGACCGAAAGCACACAAACGCCCGAATATCGTGACTATCTCAAGCGACATGCCGAATTGGGCGAAGAACGTCCCCAGCTTTCGCCCAAAGAGTTTGAACTGGCAGAAGACGAGCTGCTCGACCTGCTGGCGCTGGACGATGACCGCATGAGCGATGACGACATCGTGCGGATTCAAGAGCTCGAATATCTTTTGATTGATGCCGAATAAATGGCTCCCGCAACGATTCTCTTTGTGTGCACGGGCAACATATGCCGTTCGCCGATGGCGGCGGCATTGTTTCAAGCGCATGCCGCGCGCGCCGGGGATACGTTTCAGGTCGAGTCCGCCGGGACGTGGGGAGTGGACGGCGAACCGGCTGCATTGCATGCGATAGAGGTCATGCAAGCGCGCGGGCTTTCGCTCGCCGGTCACATCGCGCGCACGGTCACGCGCGAGATCCTGGAGCGGGCAGACCTGGTCCTGGTCATGACCCGCAGTCATCGCGATGCCCTCGCCGCCGAATTTCCGGCGGCGCGCTCGAGAATACGATTGATGAGCCAGCTGAACGGTATCGAATACGACATTGCAGACCCGTATGGGAAACCCCGCAGCGCGTACGAAATGTGCGCCAACGACCTCGACCATCTTTTTGACCGCGGATACACCGAAATCCTTCGATGGCTTGGTGAATTCTCGATCCCGGTCCCGGACAGTCAAGCCAAATCCACCCGCTGACGCGCGCGTATGAGCGCCATCCACTCTCTCCTCCGGCGCGCCGACCAATTTCTAAATGTCGTTATCGCGCGCCTGCCGCCGCCCCTAAATGATTTGCGCGTCCGTTTTCGCCTGCAAGCGGGCGCGGCTATCGCTCTGGTCGTCGCCTTTTTGGTCATCCTCCTCTTGTTTTCCGGGCTGGTCGCTCCGCTCAACCGAGTTGCCACCGATTTTCTCTATCACGCAGCCGTGCCGCAACCCCAGATTGCGCTCATCGCGATTGACAAGAAATCACTTGACGCAATCGGGACCTTTCCCTGGTCGCGCGCGATCCATGCGGAACTGCTCGACATCCTCAGGACCGCGCCGCCCCGGGTGATCGCTTTTGACATTGTATTCTCGCAAGCCAGCTCCGAAGACCCCGTGCTGGCAGCTTCGATCCGACAGAGCGGGAATGTGTTGTTGGCAGCTGCGGCAGAAGAGGGCGCCACGCTGCCACCGCGCCCCGAATCTATCCTTGCTTATACGGCTTTTGTCTCTCCCGTCCCCACGCTCGCCGAATCCGCGCAAGGAATCGGACATCGCATCATCAACCCCGACCCGGACAATATCACGCGCCGGATGCCGCTGGGGGTCCAAGCCGGAACCACATCCCTCCCCCCGTTGGGACTGCTTGCTTTTGCGCGGTATTCCGGCATTACTGACCTTTCATACAAACTGCCGGAACGCATCGTCGCCTTTGGACCGTATCGGGTGCCGGTGGACGAGTACGGTAACACCTTGTTGAACTTGACAAGCCCGAATGTAGATGTGGCGACGTATTCATTCGTAGATGTCTTGCAGGGTGTGGTGCCGCCGCAAGTGTTTGCGGACAAGTTGGTTTTTATCGGCGGCAACAGCACCATCGAGACCGAACAATATGCGATTCCCTTGCAGTTGGGCGAGGCGCGGACATACAATGTCAATCTGCAAGCGGATTTTGCCAACATGATGCTCAGTCAACCGCCGCAGACGCTCCAGGCGCAGGGCGCATTGGGACAACTGGCGCTAATCCTGGCAATGGCATTGCTTGCCGGCTTGACTCTGCCGCATCTCAGATCGTTGTATGCCGTCGCGCTGACCTTGGTTTATCTGGTGGGGTTGTTGTTGTTTTCGTTTGATGCATTCAATCGCGCCTTTGTCATTCCGCTGTTGTATCCCGCCCTCGCGCTCATTTTGACTTCTGCCGCCATCATCACATTTCGATATTTTTCCGAAGACCGCCGCAGACAATTCCTGACCTCGTTGTTTCGCCGCTACGTGCCGGCGGATATTTTGGGGCGGGTGATTGACGCGATCGACCGCGGGGAGCTGCCGCTGACGGGCGCCCGCCGGATGGTCACGGTGTTGTATGCCGACTTGCGCGGGTTTGCGACCATTTCGGATGAAATGACACCTGAAGTCATCCTGCAAACTGTCAATCGCTACATGGAACTGTCACTGCAAGCGATATCGGGTCAGGGGGGGACGGTTTCAAAACCGATGGGCGATGCGCTGATAGCCGTTTGGAATGCGCCGCTCGATCAGATTGACCATTGCGCGCGGGGTCTCTATGCGGCGGTCGCCATCCGCAACAACCTTCTGGAGTATCAAAAAAAGAATCAGGAGCGGGAAAAGTTTAGCGTGGGCATCGGGCTGGCAACCGGCTGGGCGGTGATGGGAAACATTACTGCGCTCGGCAAAGTGGAATATACGCTGGTCGGCGATACGGTCAATGTTGCCGCGCGCATCAGCGCATTCGCCAACAACAATCAGATTCTGGCGGACGCCGCGACCGCGGAAAAACCACCAGACCGGATCGTGTTGCGCGAATTATCGCCCGTGCGCGTGCGCGGGCGCAAAGAACCACTGGCGGTTTGGGAAGTGCGCGAGACGAGTCTGTCTGTAGAAAGCCAGGAGGAAGAGGAAGAAGAGGGCTAGCTTTTCATCCGCCACATTTCGACAGCCCAGACCTGCCGCCAAAAGGCATAATACGCCATGAGCGCGCTGAGGAGCAGACCGTGCAAACCATCGCGATATCCCTCCAGCGAAATGAAACGGCGCGCAAATTCGCGGACCGGCATGCTCACATAGCTGCGGAGGCGGGGGCGAATGCCCGCCTGGACCATCTGTTGGGCTTCGAACCGTGTGTAGTGTGCCTGTTTCTTGCGAAACTGGGCGAGGGTTTCGTAATTGTAGTGGACGAGTGGTGACGCGAGATAGATCGCGCTGCCTTCTGCAATCACCAGCTCGTGCACCGGGCGCGCAGGGTCAAAGTGGGCGCGTCCCTTGCGCATTACGCGCGGCTGATAGTCCGGCGACCAGCCGGTGTATTGAATCCACTTGCCAAAAATATAGTTTTTGCGCGGTATCCAAAAGAGCGACGTATCCGATTTTTCGCTTTCGATCCGCGCAATCTCGCCTTTGATTTCCCCCCCAACCGCCTCATCCGCCCTTTCGTCGGCATCAATAAAAAAGACCCAATCCCCGCGCGCCGCTTCGAGCGAGGCATTGCGCTGCCCCGCATAATTGTCAAACGGGCGCGATTCGACACGTGCCCCCGCCGTCTGCGCCAACTCTACCGTCCGGTCCGTGCTCTGAGAATCAAATACAAGCAGCTCGTCCGCAAAAGAACGCACCGAGGCGAGGCAATCGAGGATGTGTTTCTCTTCATTACGCGTCAAGACGACCGCCGAGAGGGTCATTGCACCATCCTCATAACCGCCTGGTACGCCGCGAGTTTTTGTGCGCGGTCGTCTTGTGTATCGTCTGCCGCGCTTACCTCTCGAATGGCGCGCGCCATGCCGCGCCGTATCAGCGCGCGCGCGGCGACATTAAAAGCGCGCGAATAGTTTTTGTGAAACAAGCGCAAGCGCGCTTTCCACAACTCGACAAACATCATCTCGCGAAACTGCCGTGTGCTGCGCGCTTGATGGTGAATGATGTGTGCGCTCGGCACGCACCATATCTCCCACCCTGCCCGCTTGAGCCGCATGCACCAGTCAACCTCTTCGGCGTAAATGAAATAGGCCTCGTCCAGCAAACCAACCTGTTCTGCCGCTTGCGGTCGGACGAGCAGCGCCGCGCCGAGCGGGTGGTCAATCGGAAACGGCTCGCCGCGTTCATAGCGCGAAAAGGGATAGCGCCCGTTCAAGGATGACTCGCGCAGCCGCCAGTTGACAGGAAACAGGTCAATATAAATCTGCGCCAGCGATGGAAAATGAAACGCCGAGTGCTGACGCGTGCCGTCGGGATAAAACAAGCTGGCGCCACATGCGCCCGCGCGCGGGTGATTGTCCATAAAGGCGACGAGCTGCGCGAGAGGGTTCGGGGCATCCGCCGGGATTTCCGTGTCGGGATTCAAGAGCATCCAATAGCGCCCCGTCGCCAACGTCAGCCCTTGATTATTGGCGGCGGCAAAACCAACATTCTTGGCGTTTTCGATCAACGTGACTTGGGGGAATTTCTCGCGCACCATAGCTGCCGAATTGTCGCTTGAAGCATTGTCAACCACGATGATCTCGCATACAGGCGGGGTCGAGACACGCGCCAGAGAGGCGAGACAGCGTTCCAAAAGGTCGCGCACCTGAAACGAGACAATGACAAGCGAAAAGTCGGGGGGAGGCATGAGGGGGTCAGCTCAGTGCAAATCACTGCGCGGTTTGATGGGAATCTGTTTGAATTCGCGAATGAGCTCGATCATGCGCTCGACCGTCGCGTTAAACATCATTTCGCCAAATTCGCGCGTGGCAACGGTCGGGTCTCCCGCGACCCCCGTCTTGGAAAAGCGCGACCACCAATCCATCCACGCATAGGCGGCGGGTTTGGGATGGTCCCAGTTGAAATATTTGAGGTCAGGCACGCCCATCTCGCGCACCGCCTTGTCCATCTGCACCAGGTCGGGGCGCAGATAGAGCATCACGGCAGTCTCAAATTCGCAGGCGTGCCCGATGCCGCCGTGCGCGGACTTGCGATGTTGGGCAATCAAATCGCGGATCAAGACATCATCAACCGCCGCATTTCCCGCCATCGCGCCGACGATGGCGCCCGTTTGGATCACCGCTTTGCGCGCGGCGAGCTCGACGAGCGACGAGTTGGAGCCGTGCCCGTTGACGAGCATGATGTGGGTAAAACCGTGCCGCGCGACGCTGATCGCGGCGTCCGAAAAAAACGTCAGCAGGGTCTCCATCGAGGACGTTAGCGAACCGGGATAATCCATGTGATGGTCTTCGAACCCGACAGGCATGACGGGCAGACTGAGGACCTCGTCCGACGCACGCCGCGCAACCTCAAAACAGACCGATTCGACAATGATGTTGTCGGTATTGAGAGGCAAATGGGGACCGTGGTCTTCGATGGAACCGATGGGGATGAGAATTGCTTTTTTGGCGGCGACGGCATCGCGCACCTCGTGCCAGGTCAAATCATCATAGCGGAATTTTTTCATCAACTGCTCCTATGATCGGCGTGGTGTGATTGGACAATCGCCGCGATTATAGCATGGAGCCAAAACAAAAACCTCGCTCTGTCGGGGAGCGAGGTTTTTGTTTTGGTCATTCCGACAAGGTTCTCGGGTCCAGAGCATCCCGTAATCCATCGCCTACAAAGTTTATCGCGAGCACCGTCACCAGAATCAACAAACCGGGAAAGAACCAGATTTGCGGGGCAGTGTCAATATAACGCGTCGCATCCTCGAGCATATTGCCCCAGGTCGCAGTGGGGGCGCGGACCCCCAACCCCAGAAAACTGATATACGCCTCTGCCAGAATCGCCGTCGCAATGCCAAGCGTCGCGGCAACAATGATCGGCGCGGTGGTGTTGGGCAAAACGTGTCGAAAGATGATCTGTAAATCCTTTACGCCCAACGCGCGCGCGGCGGTGATATATTCGCGTTCTTTGAGCGAGAGAAATTCGGAACGCACGATGCGCGCCAGATACATCCAACTGGTGAGACCGATAATGAGAATGATGACAATCAGACTGCCGCTAAACTCTCTTCCAAAGAGATCGAAATTCTGAATCTTGTCACCTGCATACTTGGCGGCGATGATGAGCAAAAAGAGAGAGGGGATGTTCAAGACCGCTTCCGTAAAGCGCATCAAGAGACTATCCAGTCTGCCGCTGTAAAAGCCGGCAAAGGCGCCGATCAGGACCCCGACGAGCATGGAAATGGCAACGGCTGTCACCCCGATGATCAAGGAAATCTGACCGCCATAGATTGTGCGCGCGAGAATGTCACGCCCGATCGGGTCGGTGCCAAAAGGATGTTCGCGGGAGGGCGGTTGGAGACGAATGCTGAGGTCGTTATGGTTGGCATATTCCTCTGTAAAGAGGAACGAACCGATAACGATATACGCAATGAGCGCCCCCAAGAGTACAAGCCCAAACATGGCAGCCCGATTTTTCATCAGTTTCCGCCGCGCCAGCTGTCCGGGCGAACTGACCTTGGGAGGCGCCAGCTGCTGCACCTGGGTCGTTGTAATTGATTTGGAAAGTGTTGCCACGGCTCGCGTCTGCTACTGGTACCGAATGCGGGGATCAACAAACGTATAAGTGATATCGGTGAGTAACTGGAAAAAGATGACCGAGATGGAAATCAGCATCAAAACACCCATCAAGACCGGCATGTCAGATTTGAGCGCATGGTCGTAAAACAATCTGCCCATTCCGGGCCATGAAAAAATCGTTTCGGTCACCAATGCGCCCGCCAACAAAAATCCGAGGTCCAAGCCAATGAGCGTAACAATTGGCAGGGCGGCATTTTTTAATGCATGTTTGAACAGGACGACCCGACTGCTCAGACCCTTGGAGGTTGCGGTACGAATGTAATCGTGTCCCAAAACCTCTAACATGTTAGAACGGATGAAACGACTATAGGCGGCAATCGAAATAATCGAGAGCGTGGCAACGGGAAGAACGAGATGCCATACAAGCTGTTCCGGCGTTTTGCCCGCTGCCGGTTCAAACATCCCAACCGTTGGAAAATACGGCAAGCCCGCGCGCTTGAAATAGACGCCAAAGATATAAATCAGTCCGAGCGCCAGGAGTGGCACGGGCATCGAAAAGCCCACGAATGACAAACCCGTAAACACATTGTCAAAGATAGAGTATTTGAAAACGGCAGTGGCTATTCCCAAAATCAACGCAAAACTAATGATCACAATTTCAGCCGTGACCATGAGGAGGAGCGTATTCGGCAAGCGGTCCCGGACCATCTTGATGACCGGCTCGCGAGTCACAACCGAGGTGCCCAGATCACCGCGCAATACCCCCCTGCGAGTGCCGTTCGTTTCCGGAACCCCATCCCCATCCAAGTCCAATTTCATCCAATCGTTCCCAACAAGCCAAACAACATATTGCACATAGATCGGTTGGTCCAGACCAAGTTTGCGAATCAACCGCTCGCGGTCTGCGCCCTTGACCTGCCCATTTCGTCCGGCGAACGCAATCAACGGGTCACCCATATTCATGATCAGCACAAAGACAATGAGACTGACGATGAATAACAAGGGAATCGCTTGCAGCATCCGCCGAACAATATATCTGCCCATAAATTTGGCTCGCCGGTGTCCTGCGGTTATGAATCGCAAGACACCGGCATTTCATTTCCTTATTCCATCTTGTCCCACTCGTACGCATTCCAGAATGGGGTCGCGCCCGAGAATTTGACCCCGGTTACTTTTTTGGACACGGTCCACAAGTCCGGGTCGTCCCAGATGCTGACCCAGTACACCTGGTCGGCAATGATCTTTTGGATTTGTTTAAACAGCTCGATCCGTTTTTTCGCATCCACTGTCCTGGCTTGCTCCTGGAAGAGCGCATCCAAATCCTTGTCGCAGATAAATTCCCAATTTCCGCCCGGAGGATTCGCATCCGATGGAATTTCACTGCACAGCCAATCCACGGCGTTCGGGTCGGGGAATTGGGGCGAGTTTGACCACTCGGCAATGTCATATTGACCGGTCGCAATCGGTCCCTTATCGCCAAAGCTGGCGAAAAAGACGTCCGAAGGATGATTGATCAGCTCCGAGTCAATGCCGATGTCTTTCCATTCCTGCTGAACAATCGCCTGTGTATTCTTGCGGACTTCACGCGTGGTCGTCACATAACGGAGTTTGAGCTTGACGCCGTCCTTTTCGCGGATGCCATCGCTGCCCACTTTCCACCCCGCATCGTCGAGCAGTTTTTTCGCGCCTTCCGGGTCGTATGGAATTGGCTCGATATCGGTGTTTGCCTGCGCCATGCCATCCCAGAACGTCAGGGCGGGCTTGGTCAAACCATACAACAGCTCTTGTGTAATCTTGTTGCGGTCTACCGCCATCACCAGCGCGCGGCGCACATTGGCATCCTGCAGCGCCGGGTTGCCCATCGTGGCCGGATCGGTGCTCATGTTAAAGTACCAGGATTCCTTGTAACCCGATTGGACCTTGGGAATGTCAACCGTTCCCAGTTTTTCAAGGTCAGGAACATCGGAAGGGCTGATAAAGACGCCGATATCCGTGTCTCCGGCTTTGATGGCGGCGAGCTGCGACGCATCATCGGGAACGATTCGGAAAAAGATTTGGTCTGCCTTGGGAGCTCCCATCCAAAAATCGGGATTGGCTTGAAACGTAAGATGACTGCCCGTCTCCCATTCTTTGAAAAGGAAGGGCCCCACCCCCACAGTTGGGGCACGGTTCCACTCGGCATTGTCAAGGGTGCCATCTTTTTCAAAGACGGGCTGGAGGATGTGCTTGGGAATAGCCACGCTGGAATTGGCGCGGCTAAAAATCGAAGTCATCCACGGCGCATACGGTTCGTTAAACGTGACGACCAGCGTATGCGGGTCCTTGGTAACCACACTCGCAACTTCGGACTCGAACGGATCGCGGCTCGTAACCGTGTTCTTGTCGCTCAAAATCATTTCATACGTAAAGACATAGTCATCCGCCGTGAGGGGCGTTCCGTCTGACCACTTGACATCATCGCGAAGGTTAAAGGTGATCACCTTGCCATCCGCAGAGATTCCGCCATTTTCGATTGACGGGATCTCTTTGGCAATCCACGGCAGCGGCTCGTTTTTGTCGTTGAACGTGATCAACGCATTGTCCAGGAACAGGTCGAACAAATTTTGTGTAAACCATTGGTTCGTGTAAAGCGGGTTGAGATTGTTGGCTTCCTGCGTGTATGAAATGGTAATGACTTTGTTCCCGCCGGTCGAAGGCGCTGCCGTAGCGGCAGGTGCGCTCGTCGGTTGGGCGACGGCAGGTTGAGTCGCCTGCGCGGCAGGACCGGGCGCGGCGACCGGCGCGCACGCGGCTGCCAGCCATGCGGCAGTTACGATCAGGATTGCAAGAATAGAGCTTGGAGCAAAGATTCGTTTCATAAATTGCATTCCTCCCTTTGAGTTAGAGCCATTCACGGCTCGTCCTATTTTGTCAGCCCGCGCGGGTCAAGCGCATCCCGCAAACCATCCCCAATAAAATTAACACACAGCACGGTGAAAATGATCATGAGACTGGGAAACAGCCAGAGCCACCACACACCGCGATGAATAAAATCCTGTGGGGCAAACGCGCGATTCAAGTAACTGAGCGCCTGGTTTAGAATGTTGCCCCATGATGCAGTGGGTTCCTGCACCCCCAGACCGAGAAAACCAACATAAGCTTCCGTCAGGATGGCGACGGCAAGTCCCAGACTCGCAAAAACAATAATCGGCGCAATCGAATTTGGCAAAATGTGTTTCCACATGATGCTGTGGTCCTTGACACCGAGCGCCCGTGCCGCCAGGACAAAGTCTTGTTGTTTGAGTGACAGGAATTGTGAACGGACAATGCGCGCCTCCACCATCCACCCAAAAATGCCGATGACAAAAATGACAATGGGCACACTGCCGCTCAGACTTCGTCCCAGGAGATTAATATTTGGAATGGAGCCGATCAACATTTTGCTGATGATGATCAGGAAAAAGAGACTGGGAATTGCGATCATCGCCTCGGTAAATCGCATCAATATCGAGTCCACCGAGCCCCCATAGTAGCCGGACACAGCGCCGATGATCGCCCCCAAAGTTACCGCTATCAGGACAGAGAGAAAACCGATGATGAGCGAAATTTGCCCGCCGTAAATGATACGCGCGAGCACATCGCGCCCAACGGAATCCGTGCCCATTGGATGCTCCCAGGTCGGAGGGTCCTGAAGCCAGGAGGGGGCTTGCAAACGATTCACGACGTCGGGTTTGTTTGCATACGCCTCTGTATATGCAAAAGAACCCACAATTACAAAAGCGAAAATGAGAGCAAGACCAATGATCCCCCCGACGGCGGCGCGATGACGCAGAAAGCGGCGAAATGCCAAGCCCCACAAACTCAGCGTCGGCTTGGTGGAGGGCGAAAACATGACTCGTTCCTCGCCTTTGCTCAAGGTCTCTGTTGCAACTGCCATGCCCCGTACTCCTTATGCCAGTTTGATCCGCGGGTCAAGGAATGTATAGACCACATCCACTACAATCTGCCCGACAACCACCAGCGTGACAACGATGAGCAGAATTGCCATCATTACCGGAAAATCTCCTGCGTTCGACTGCTCCCAAAAGAGGCGTCCCAGACCGGGCCATGAAAATATAGTCTCTGTGACAAGAGCCCCGCCAAACAGCAGCGCAATATCCAAACCAAGGACTGTAACAAAGGGGAGTGACGCATTCTTGAGCGCATGTTTCCAGAGAACGGCACGGTCCGCAAGCCCTTTGGACTTGGCTGTGCGAATATAGTCCTGATGCTGCACATCCAAAAGACTGGAACGCAAATAGCGCGTGTAACCGGCGGCTTGAATCAGCGTCAGAGTGAGGACAGGGAGCACAAGATGTCGTGCCCACTCGATTGGGTCGTTCTGGTCCCAAATATCTGTGCCGGTTGGCAGATACGGCAAGCCCCAAGCTTTAAAGCCCACCCCAAAAATAAAGATCAAGGAAAGTCCGATAAAAAATACAGGCATGGAAAAACCAATAAATGTGGCAGCGGTGATCAGGTTATCGCCTGCCGAGTATTGATGGGTTGCCGCGAACACGCCGGCGATCAAGGATACAATCACCGTTGCAATCAGCGCCGAAATCATCAACGCCAGCGTCGCCGGAAGCCGCTCCATGATCATGTCGCTCACCTTTTGATGCGTGACAAAAGAGGTGCCGAGGTCCCCGCGCGCAACATCACCCAACCAGGTGAGATATTGAACCGGCAAGGGTCGGTCCAGCCCCAGATTATGCGCGATGCGAGCTTTATCTTCCGCGGTAATTCTGGGGTTATTTGTATACGCCGCCATCGGGTCCGCCGCGGCGCGCCCGACGACGAAAATCACTGTGGTGATGACCAGGATGGTAAAGAACGATTGAATCAGCCGTCGAATAATGTATCGCGACATTCCGACTCCTCCCAACTATGGCGCTCGCTTGCCAAACGCCTCGAAAGCATTCCAGTTGTGCCACCACCGGAATGGAGGGGGCGAAGGATAACTTCGCCCCCTATTTCATACCCTTATTGTGTCACAAACCAATCATAGATATTCCAGTACGCATCGGTCTGTGTTGGTGATTGACTGATACCCTGCAGGCGGCTGGAGACGCCGATTGTGTTCAAGCGGTTGTAGAGCGGGGCGTTGTACGCCTTGTCATACATGATCTTTTGCATCTCTTTGATCATGGCTGTGCGCTTGGCGGGGTCGGCTTCTTTGGCTTGATCCTCGGTCAGCTTGCTGAGCTCGGGATCGCACAAGCGATACCAGTTATTGCCATTCGGCGCATCTGCGGTTGGAATCCCATCGCATTTAAAGGTGTCGCCCGGGTCAGGATCCGGCGAAAAGCTTGTCGTGTAGCCGCCGGTCTCGTATTTGCCTGTTGCAAGGGGCCCGCTTTGGGCATAGCTGCCAAAGAGCGTCCCGGAGGGATAGTTCTGGGGGAGCATCTCGAAACCACACTCGCGCAAGGTCGAGGTGGCAAGCACCTGGACATCCGCACGCAGTTGATTGCCCGTCGTCGTTTCATGATTGAACGAGAATCGGACCGTCTTGCCATCCACGTCCATCGTGCGGATTCCATCATCGCCAACCTTGAATCCCGCATCGTCCAATAATTTGTTGGCAGCAGCGGGGTCGTATGGATACGGGACGAGATCAGTATTGTCATACGTCGAATTGGGCCACAGATTCGAGATCACTTTCGACTTGCCAAAGAGCAGCTTGTCGGCGATGGTCTGGCGGTCAATGCACATGATATACGCCTTGCGGACATTGACATCCCTAAAGATGGGATTCCCGGGCGCACCATTCGTGCCGTCGTCCAGATTGAAAAAGTAATGCTCAAAACTCTGCGACGGCACTGATTGTGCGTGCGCCGCAGGCATGAGCGCGTCGAGGTCGGGAATGGATGCTTCGATCTCATCCGCGACCAGATCAACATCACCGGCGGCGAGACCCGCATTGCCCGCATCGCGGCTGGGAACGACTTTGATATTCACGCCTTCGAGTTTGGGCAGCCCACGCCAATAATTTTCATTCGGCACAAAGGTGATGTGGTCGCCGCCCTTCCATTCCGTGACCTTGAAAGGACCTGCCCCAATCGGGGCGCGGAGGAAATCATCACCATCGAGGGTCTCTTTATCGCCCAAAACGTGCTGCGGGAGGAACCCAAAACCGGTGTTTGGTCCGTTAAAAAGCCCGGGCCATGGCACATACAATTCCTTGAATTTTACAACCACTGTCGTATCATCCGGCGCCGTAACGGATTCGATCTTGTCATAACCGTCGCGACTGGTGACGCCCGTGTTCTTGTCGTTCATGATTGCTTCCCAAGTGAACACGACGTCTTTGGACGTCAGGGGCTCGCCGTCACTCCACTTGAGGTCGGGCTTGAGTTTGTAGGTGATCGTAAGACCATCCGCCGAGATTCCACCGTTCTCAACGGTCGGGTATTCCGATGCAAGTTCGAGACTGGGGGCGGACTTGTCATCAAAGGTCCAGAAACCGCGGTTATAAATCAATTCTGCCCAGAAGGCGAACGTTTGGTTGCTATAATAGGACACGAGCGTATTCGGTTCCTGATAGAACGCGATATTCACAGTCCCGCCGCTTGCTGCCGCGGGGGGTGCGGTCGGTTCTGCCGGGGCGGCGGTTGGCGCGGCGGGGGCGGCCGTCGGTTCTGCGGGGGCAGCGGTCGCCTGCGCGGCGGGCGCCTGCGCGGCGGGGGGCGGAGCTGCCGCCGGGGCGCACGCGGCAATCAAAAACGCCACTAGGACAAAAGTCGCTACCACGAGATAGCCCTTGTTGTTAAACCTCTTCATCTGCTCTTCTCCTCCTGTTGGTATTCGAGCATTTTTTTGCTTTGCGCGCGCCTATGCAAAATTACGCGCAAGCTACGAATGGGTGAGTTGCGTCACAAGTATGGAGTTTGGGTCTGGGTAAGGCGCCACCTCCTTGAGCTAACGTGTGGAATCCTGGTCTCGGGCAACATTGCCAAAACTGAGGGTAGTTCAAGACCATCGGGCGAAGAATACGGACATTATAAAATGGAGCAGGCGACTTTGTCAATCAACCGAGCAAATGCGCGCCCGCGCGGCAAAAGCACATGCGTCCAACCCGCCCCTTGCCATTCCATTGCTCAAATCATTACCCGGCGAGTTCCTATTTCATGGGAATAATCAGCCGGGTCCCCGGAATCAGTTCTCCATTCATGCCAACCTCGTTGAGCTGAGACAGGACCAGGGGCTCGATGTGAAACAGCAGCGCGACGCGAGAGATCGTATCCCCTTTGCGGGTGATATAGAACATGGTCCGCTTGCCCGCAAGAAAATCCGCGATCTCGCCGGAAGAGACCACCGGAGTGTTGGGGTCGCCCACACCCAGAACGCCCGCCGCCGCGCGGCTCGCGCTTGCCGTCGCCGCGGACTCTGCCACCCGCAAGACCATGGCCGGTTTTGGAATTGTCAACCGCTGACCGGGGCGAATTACGTTCGCATTTGGCAGCGCGTTCGCCGCAACGATGGCAGATACCGTCACGTTAAAGCGCATGGCGATCGCGCCGAGCGTATCACCCCCCTTGACAACATAGACTGCCCCGCCGGTGACGACCAGTTCCGGCTCTGCGACTGTTGGAACAGGTTGTGTCGGCGCGGGCACGGGAACAGGGGCAGGAACGGTGGAGGCGGGGATTTGAAGCCGCTGACCGACACGCAATTTGCGCGCATCGGAAATCGCGTTGAGATTCATGAGTTGGATCAATTCAACTTGAAAGCGTTTCGAGATCATAAGCAGCGTGTCGCCGGACCGGACAATATATTCATGTTCGCCGACAGAAACCGTCGCCGGCGCGGGCGTCTCGGTCGGGACCGGGCGCGAAACAAAAATAGGCGGCGGCGACTCGGGAACGGGCGGAAGCTCGACGGGGTCGGCTTTGGACGTTTCGCGCAAGGCGCGGACGAGGGCGCCGCTTTCGACAATCACATTCGGCGCGTTTTCGGCAGCTCCATCCGAGTCCCAAATAAAAAAGGTCGCCCCCTCGACATAAGGGTAATGATAGAGCGAATGCATCCAGCGCACATATTGTTCGGGCGAACGCGGGTCACGCACGGCAAAATTGCCGCATTCGGAAATAAAAATCGGTTTGTCGGGAAAAAAATTGTGCGTCAGCACAAATCGCTGTCCGCCGTCAAGAGTGAGCGGTCCATCATCCACGCGCCAATAGACGTGACAATCCATCACATCCGCGGCTTGAATGCCCGGGCGACATATTTCAAGCCCAACATAGCCGCCCTGATTCTTGTCGTCGCTGTGGTCGTTGGCGAATGCGGGATAGTGCAAGCGCGCCCACGGGATCGTTTCGCGCAGGCGACGAATCATTTCGACATTCCACTTGTTAATGTCGTGATAGAGCGAGGCAGGCGGGATAGGTTGTGCGGGACTGGCTGCCTGAGGATGTCCTTCGATATCGAGGTTCTGCTCGTTCGCCCACGTCACCTCATTGGTAAAGGGGCGCACCCGATTCATAAAATCTGCAATCTCGCGTGACCATTCGGCGGGGTCGCGTTCGTCCCATTCGGTCAAATACATTCGCACCAGAATCCTGGCGTCGGGATAGCGATTGCGAATTTCGGGGATCAGCGATTCGTTACCATGGAGCACGGTGTAATTTGCCACCCCCGCATCGAAAAACTCGCCCATGCTGCGGGGACGTGCGTTGTTTGGCGCGTGGATGCCCCATCGGTTCATAACAGTTCTCGCTCCAATATTTCGGCTTGCCGCCGCCACATCGCCTCGCGCCGATCGGGCGTTGTATCGTCATAGCCGAGCAAATGCAAAACACCGTGAATGACCAGTAATTCCAATTCCTGACGCACGGACCAACCCACGCGCCGCGCATTTTCTTTGGCGGTATCGTATGAAATGATCACATCGCCCAGATACTCCTCTCGCAGAGGAGAATCAAACGAGAGCACGTCGGTGGCGGCGTTCACATGGTGAAAACGCCGGTTATAGTCCTTGATGGCGCGGTCGCCGACGACCACAATCGAGAGCGAGGTATCCGCCTCTGGGGATTCCGCCGCGAGCACGCGCGAGGCAGCGGAACGCAATTCCTTTTGGGAAATGCGGCGGGCATATTTGGGCGCAACGACGATGTTGATCTCCATCACAATTCTGCCACGGTCTCTTGGGCGTTGACGTTCGCAGGCAGAGGAGCGGGAAGTTTGGGCGAAGGATATTTTACACGCGGATGATACAAACCTTGCAATACGTCAAGAAAGGCGGTCCGGATTTGTTCGAGGTCACGCAGCGTGAGGTCTGCCTGGTCCAATTGTCCATCGTGGATGCGCGCATTGATGATGCGGTCAATGATGGCGCGAATTTCCTGCGTGTTGGAGGGGCGTTCGGCGCGAGTGGTTGCTTCAACCCCGTCCGCCAACATCATCAGCGCCGCTTCGCGCGTCTGGGGTCTGGGTCCGGGATAGCGAAACTCGTTTTCATCGAGCGGCGTGCCCGGCGATTGCGCCTGCGCTTTTTCAAAGAAATACACGGGCAGCGTCGTGCCGTGATGCTGGAGAATAATGTCGCGCACGCGCAGAGAGACATGATACTTGCGCGCCAGTTTGTCGCCTTCGCTGACGTGGTCGTGCAGGATTTTGGCAGAGACCCGCGGGTCAATGGTGTTGTGCGGATTGATGCCATCGAATTGGTTCTCGACAAAAAACTGCGGGTTCAGGGTCTTGCCGACATCGTGATAATACGCGCCGACCCGACACAGCAGCGCATCCGCCCCAATTTGTTTTGCCGCATGTTCGGCAAGATTGCTGATGATGAGCGAGTGGTGATACGTGCCCGGGGCTTGCCGCAAAATTTTTTCCAACAGCGGATGGGTGGGGCGCGAGAGCTCGATGAGTTCGAGCGCCGTCGTGATGCCCGCCGCTTTGCCGAGGAGGAATTGACTGCCGAGCGCAATCAGCCCGGTGAACACGCCACCGCCAAAAGCAGCCAGCGCGATGCGCGCCAGGGAGGCATAGTCCTCCTGGCGCATGAGCAAACCAAAAATCAGAACGATTGCCACATTCGCCGTTGCAACATAGAGACCCGTGACCAAAAAACTTGTCAACCGCTCGCGATGCAGCAAGCCAATGGCGGCGATCAAACTGCCGACCAGCACAAAGACCGTCATGTCTACCGAGCCGCGCGTGATATACGCGGTCGAGAGCGCCACAATGATCGCCATTCCCGCCCCCACGCTCACGCTCAAGAGGGCTGCGCCCAGCATGGCGGCAGCGGCATATGGAAACAAATATTGCAGACCCGATCCGGCGGGCCCCAGAATCTTGGTCCCCAGCGCCGTCATAAGGAGCAGAAACGAGAGAATCAGCATGACGCGCGGCTGGCGCAAGAGTGGGGGGGCGATGCGCGCCAGATAGGTTGCGCCGAGAGAGACAACGAGCACAGCAAATAGGAAACCGGCGATGTATTCCCTGGAATCGTTTCCGGGCTGGAGATAGCCCAGCTCGGCAAGCGCTTCGAGGGTCCGGGGAGTAATGACCTCGCCCGCGCGCACGACCGCCTCTCCTTCCCGGAGCGTGCGAAAAACCTCGCCCACCGAACCGCTGGCGGTCTGACGGGCGCGGTCGGTCTCGGCTTGATTGAGTTTTGTGTTGGGGACGATAAAAGGCACTGCCCACTGTTTGACGAGGTCGGACTGGGATGCCGAAAGGACGAGTGAGATGCGGGAGGGGACTCTGTTTTTCGCAGAAGTCAAGGTAGCGTCGCGAATCTCTTCGCGCATTGTCGCATCAATGACATAGAGGGTTTCGCTGATGACCTGTCGGTACCCCGAAGCATCCAGCGCCAGCGTGCGGCTGACCACGTCCGGCGAGACCTGGAGCGCGGGCAGCGCCTGGACCCATTCTACTTGGGATTGGGGTGAGATATACGGGTCGGAACGAACGGTGCCAAGAAAGTCAATAATGCGCGCGGCGCGCCGGACCTGTTCACGGGCGATATTGGGGTCGGGGGGGTCATAGACATCGGGAATGGCGCGCGCGGCTTGGGCGCGCGCCTGCGCCGTGTCCAATTCGCTGGCAAAAGTGGTCTGAGCGGGGGCGAGGATTGTCACCGGGCTCGCCCTACCCGCAGCAAATTCGACAGCATCGGGTTGACGCGGCGTAAAGATCGCCAGTTGCGCGGCAAAAATGACGCCCAACAACAACGCCGTGACCACGGCAATGGCAAGCGCAACGCCGAACTCGCGCCGCGTCAATTTGCTCTCGGTGCGTTCCTCAATGCGGTCCAAATACGCCATCGTGACTTGCGGACCTCGCAATTCGCAGGATTACGGGTGCGAGCGCGAGGACGGGGAAAGAAAACGGCACGCGGGCAATAAACGTGCACTCTGCCCGGCGTGCCGGTGATTTCACTCACACCTAAACGCTTTGCTCAATCGCGGTCTTCGCTGCGCGCGGTTTCCTTGAGCGATTTACGCTTTTTGGCGGCTTTACGCTTTTTGCGTTCTACACTCTTGGGTTCAAAAAAGCGGCGGCGCCGGACTTCGGACAAGATGCGGTCTTCCTGAACTTTTTTGTTAAAGCGCTTGAGCGCTGCTTCAAACGATTCGTTTCGGTCAACAAGAATCTGAGTCATTTAATAATCCCCCCCTTTCCGTGCCAGTATGGATGGGGGCAAGGTTCAGGGATTATATGCGGGGGACTGGGGGGTGTCAAATAGAATCAAAAAGGTCAGGGCGCAGTTCTAGGATATACCACACGCGCTGGCGTCCATCCGCCCGAGTCTCTCTGTCAACTCGGGTGGCAATATAGCCGGACGCAAAGGCGCGCTCGAATGTACTACGTGTGCGCTCGCGCCATTGAATTGCGAGGGGGAGGGCGTCCCGTTTGAGAACAGTTATGTCGGAAGGGATTTCGACGCGGAGGATTTCGCCCCGAAGCGGGTTTTCGTCCACAATGACCGGAAATCCGAGAGCAGTCCACTCGATTCGATAGACCGACGGGGCATCCGAAAGCGGGACATGAGGATTGCCCGCGGCGCGCAGGCGTTTGACGCGCTCATTCCGGAGATGCCATTCGACTTGGAAACGGTCCGAAGCAAGCCCGACGTTGAGGGCGTCGGTCATTTCGCCATAAGCATCCCGATAATAGCGCCGGGCGATTGCCCCCAGTCGGGTCAGGTTCAGATAGGCGTTGACCGATTGCAAGGGGTCATATGTCCAGGTCATGAGATCGAGACCCTGCGCCAACGCCTCGGCGCGCTGGAACCATTTCAGTTCTGCGCCCAGTCCATATACCCGCATTTCGGGGAGAACGCCGAGCATGTGAGAAGTATGTTTCAGACGCGGCGCGCCGCCATCATAGTCATAGCCGAGAAAGCCAAAGGCAAAACCAACCATGCGCGTCCCCTCAAACGCGCCGACCAGCAAGCCGCCGTTTTTGATGGCGGTGATAAGGAGATTGGCAGGGACGGCATCCCGATAGTCCTGCATCTCCCAAACCAGCTTTTGTAATTCTTCGCATTCGACACATTCATCCCAGGATTTGCACAAACGAATGCTAAAGTTTTGCATCTCTGCAACTAGAGCATTTCACGCCGCTGCGCGGCGCGAAATGTTTGGCAGTCACTTTTCAGGTGAGCGAAAGGACTCGGGGTGAGACCAGGGACCCCATCCCGCTTCGTTGCCGCCGCGCACCCGCCATTTATAGTTGGTGGAGGGTTTGAGCTGGTTTGAGGAGTCAAGGGTGATCGCGGTCTGCCGGGCAACGGCGGTGACACTGCGCCCGCGCGCGAAATTGGGGTCCGGGGACCACTCGACTTCGTATTCCGTCGCGCCACCGACATACATCCAGCGCAGAATTGGAGTGAGCGAAGTGATGGGGAGTCCACCTTTGGGCAATAGAATACTGGGCGCGCCGATGGGCGCTTCGAGCGGGCGCGGCGGCGGCAAAACGACCGGCGGACGTGTGACCTCGGGGCGTGTGATGGTGATAGAAGGCGGTTTCTTTTTGACCGGCGTCTCGGAGGAGACGACTTTGTCATTGGCGCGAGCTTGTTCCGGAACAGTCCGGGCGGCTTTGTCCTTGACGCCGGGAGCGCTCTTGGTTTCTGTGGCGGGCGCAGCTTTTTTGGGCTTGCGGGACGGCTTGGCTTGAGATGCTTGCTTGGTTTTTGCTTTGGCGGACGATTTAGCTTTGACGGTGGTTGACTTTTTGGTCTTGGGACGCGCAGGCGGGGCGCCGGATTTGCCCGTGACGATTTGTTTCAAGATGCCGACAACGCCTTGAGACGAGGACTTGGATGCTGTTTTCTTGGTTGCCATGTAAACATCGCCCCGCTTGGTTATGGTCTGTGACATGGCACAGGAGCCGACTGCCCGCTGCGCCATCCGCACCACTCGTAAATGCCCGAAAAATTCCCGTTGAACTTGTACGCATTATAGCCGTCGAGATAGAACTTGAACTCGCCGATTGAACCGCCCGTATCCCAGTTCCCCGTTGCGACGGCACTGGAGCCAAGATAATCAACGCTCCCTTGAATGGTGCCGTTGCAATAGTTGCCCGTAATAATATTGTCGCGCCTTGTGAGGGTCATCGGGCAGTCGGCAAAGACAGAATTCTTGCCTTGCCATTCGCCGGCAAAACTACAACCGTTCGGGAAATTTTGACCCGGGCGCGCGCCGCACCAACTGTTTGCCCCTCCACCCCAACTGCCGGTAAAGCGCTGTCCGTTGTTGGACAAGGTCAGCTCTACATCACCCGAATTCCCTACAATACTCCACGTTCCGACAAATTCATTTCCGTCAACGGACCCGGCGATTGACCCGCTGGTACCGCCAAAAAGGTTATTATAAGTCCCGGTGACCGCATTTCCATCCTGGGTGAGATTCATATTGCCGAAATTCATAACCCAGTTGCCCGCGAAATTGCCGACCGGAGCGCCCACATTGACGGTGACGGTCTTGTCGCGCACCTGTCCGCTGTTGTTGCATTTGGCGGTGAGTTCGTAATGAGTGGTCGCGCCGGGTGAAACAACACGATTGCCGGGAGTCTCGACACCTTCGTTGCTAAATTCTCCACCATCCAAACGCACCTCGCTGGCGTTGGTGACGGGTCCCCAGCCGAGTGTGACCGATTGTCCTGCCGTAATGTCACTATCGCTCACCGTAAAAGTAAAATCATCAGGTTTACCGGCGCATCCTGCCGCCGTCGGCGGCGGGGTATTGGTGGGCGGCACGGGGGTGGCAGGTGAAGGGACGCTGATGACGACGGTCAGGTTTGTGCCAAAGAGTTGTCCGGCGGCGCTCCGCAAACGCCATGTCCCGGCATAGTTCCCATAGCTTGCGGGGGCGGTCATGGGCACGACGAGATCAGCCGTCGCGCCGGGTGGTGTGGTCGGCACGGGAAAGATAGAGCTTGCCGCCATCTGGGTGCCGCTGACAAACACAAGACCGAAATTCTCCCAAGTGCACGTTCCGTTGTTACGCACACGCCAGGTTTTGGCAAACACGGCGTTGGGCGTAAAGACCATGCCATCCGGAATGGTCACATCGGCGACAAACTGCGAGTTTAGCACACAGCTCGGCGGCGCGGTGGGCTGGGACGCTGCGGGCGTGGCGGTCACAATGACCGTGACAGGCGGCACATCCGTCTGAGCCATGCCGGTGGCGACAGGCGTTGCCGTGGCAATCGGCACGGCAGTTGCGATGGCTACGACAGTGGGAGGTTCGGGACCGCCGCCTTGATCGCGGACATTGATGATAATGCCGCTGTCAGAAGTGGCGCCTTGAGCGTTGGTTGCGCGCACAGTGAGGACATACTCGCCTGCACTCTCGGCGGTCCAGGTTTGGATCAAAGAAAATTGCGCCTGTCCCTGTGGAACGGGGCTGGGGTCATCGCTTATGATTGCGCCGTTCACGAGCAACGTGACTCTGGTCACACCGGACGGGTCCGTCGCTGTGGACTGGATGACGACCTTTTCGCCCACGGTATAGACGCTGCCGCTGGGAGGGGATGCAATAATAACGGTGGGTTTTGATTGGGTAGCTACAGACGCGCTGCAACCCATTATGACAAGCCCAAATCCGGCGATCACAAGCGCAAAAATTAGTGTTCTGAACACCATTGACCCTGTTTGCCCCGGTTCAAGATAATCAAGTATAGCATAGAGCGACAGGTTATTCAACCGTTGTGCCAGCCCTGACATTGAAACGACGAAAAAGGCAGGAGGTCTATACGACAATTTGCTAGACACTCTGCGCAGCAGGATCCCGAACAAGCCGGGGGTGTGGTTCGTGTCGCGGTTCGCGGGGGAGGGAAATATTAAAAGACGTGCCGCCGGGCTGCGCCGACTCGAACCAGATTTTGCCGCCATGAGCCGCGACCATGTCACGCACAAGCGTCAAGCCGGTCCCCAAACCGCCCGGGTCACGCGTCAGCGCAGAGTTGGCTTGATGGAACGCATCGGTGACGTGCCCGCCCTGCTCGGGCAAGCTCTTGCCCAGGTCCCGAACCTGAAAGGTGACGTTCGCCGCGTCTCCACGCGCCGCAATTTGCAAGCGTGCGTGGCGCGGCGAGAATTTTATGGCGTTCGAGACAAGACTGCCCAGCATGGCTCGCAGCATGGCGCGATCGGCAGTGACGGCGCCCGCGCTGTCCTCAATTTCCACATCAATCGTTTGTTCGCGCTCAAGCACCAGAGGTTGGCAAGAGCCAACCACCCGGCGAACCACCTGATCGAGCGCGCAGCGTTCGAGATGCAGTTCGAGGCGTCCTGATTCAACCGATTGGAGCATACGCATCTCGTCAGTTAGGTGCTGTATGCGAGCGGCTTGCTCCAAAATATCGGCAATCGAGTCGTAGAGATCGCCCGTGACCCGACCGCGCACGAGTTCGGCGCTTGCGACGAGCGTTGTGAGCGGAGCGTTCAGTTCCTGTGCGGCGATATTGATCAATTCACCCTTGACGCGTTCGGCTTGCCGCGCCGCGACAAGCGCGCGACCGGTTTCGTTCAGCAGGTCTACATTTTCCAATGCGGCGGAAGCTTGCGCCATGATCAGGCGCATTGCTTCGCTATCGCCGGCAGAGGGAGAGAAAGGGACCGCCGCCAGCAAAAACCCGATGGGCTTGTCTCGTGTGACGAACGGGGCGGCGACCAGCCAGGTCACGCCGGGCAAGTCGAATGGGAGGCGCGGCGTATCGCGTTCGTTCCAGACCGTCACAGCGGCGCCAAACAGTTCCTGCCCCTCGACGATCTGCGAGAGAGGGAAATTCTGATTGCAAAGCAAAGCGAACTGCTCGCCGTTCACCGACGCAACGGTCAGCGTGAGATTGTCGCTGCCAATCTCAAAAAACGCGATCTGTTCGGTCTCGAGCAAAGGACGCACGGCGGCAGAGACGCATTCATAGATCCCGTCGCGCGTCCGCGCGGACGCCAGCTCTCGCGCGGTTTTCAATAGCGGTTCCAGCGTGCTCAGACGCAACAGTTCGCGCCGAATCCGCCGTTTTTCGAGCGCGCGTGTGATCGTCAGACGCAGAGTGTCCAGAGTGAACGGTTTGACCAGAAATCCGTCCACTCCGAACGAGAGGGCTTGAATTGCCATCTCCATATTGCTATAGCCGGTCATGGTCACGACAGGTAGTTCCGGCGCGCTCTCGCGCAGACGACGCACCATTTCCAGCCCATCAAGTCCCGGCAGACGGATATCGGTGAGCAGCAGATCAAACGGCTCGGCTTGGAGTTTCGCGAGCGCATCTTCGCCGCGCTTGGCTTGGACAACCGTAAAGCCCTCCGTTTCCAGAACGCGGCGACAGATGTCGAGAATCGCGGGGTCGTCGTCAACCAGCAGCAGCCGTTCATTTGACATGGGGTCAGTCTCCCCCGCCCAATTTGGCGCGCGGCAGGGTAAAAGTAACGATGGTGTATTTTCCTTCCCGGCTGTCAAGGTCAATCGTGCCGCCGTGGCTAACCACGATTCGTTGAGCGGTATAAAGCCCCAAGCCAACGCCGCGCATAACTCCGCTCTCGACCTTGGTGGTATAGCCCGGCTCGAAAACGCGTTTCACATCGCCGGCGGGCACGCCATAGCCGCTGTCGCGTACCGCACAGAAAATCTGACCCGATTCGGCAAAACCTGCCGTGACATCAATCGCGCCGCCGTGCGGCATGGCTTCGAGCGCATTCGTGAGCAGACTGCCAAGCACCTGCTCGATCAGCTGGGCGTTGGCGCGGACCCACAGCGGTTCAGTCGGCAGGATTTCTGAAATGGCGATATCCTGCGAATCCTCACGCGCTTCGAACCGGGCGACCGCGTGGTGAATGACGTCGGCGAGGTTGATCGTTTCGGTGTGACCGCCTTCGACCTGAGAGAGTTTGATAAATTCCTGGACGATGCGCGCAATGCGCTGTGCCGCGACGCCGATGGTGTCCAATTCACTGCGCCACGAATCGGTGGAGGGGCTGTCCGGTATGGTTTCCATCAGCAGCTGCGAATGCCCCACAATCGCTGTGAGTGGGTTATTGATTTCGTGGGCAAGTCCGGCAACCAATTCGCCGATGGCGGCGCGGCGTTCGCTTTCGACAAGACGGTCCTGAGTGTCGCGCAGTTTTTCAAGTTGGGCGCGGGTCTGCTCGTAAAGCCGGGCATTTTCAATTGCCACCGCCGCGTGGCTGGCGAGAGTGGTGAAAAAATTGATTTCTTCGTCCGTAAAAAGACGCGGGGTGCGGGTGGACACATCAATGACGCCGATGGAGCGTTCTTCGACGCGGAGGGGCACGCCCAGATACGAGACAACGCCCTCATTCACCGAAGCGGTCGTTCGGGACCAACGCTCATCCTGGCTAACATCGGCGATATAAAGTGGTTCGCCGTGCTCCATGATCCAGCCGCCTGCGCCCTGCCCCGGCTTGATGCGTAATTCGCGAAAAGACACCAGATCACGCGACCCGCGCTGACGCAAGCCATATAGCTCGCGCGTCTGGCTGTCGCGCATCAAGATCACGCCCATATGGGCGCGCATCTGAGTGACGGCATGTTCCAGGATCAAATCGAGGCGGTCAACGAGACTCATGGTTGACAGAATGGCGATCTGGATATTTTGCAGCGCGTTGAGGCGCGCCAGGCGTTCCTGAGCGCGCGTAAACAGGGTTGCATTCTCGATTGCCACCGCCAGCTGATCGGCGATCGCTTCAAACATGCGCACATCTTCATCCGTAAAGGCATGTACCTCCGCGCTTTCGACATTCAAGACGCCAATGACCTGATCACCGGAGCGAATCGCCATTGCCACTTCGGACATGGGACGCCAATTCTTGACGGCAAGAAAGCGCGGATCGTCGCGCGTATCATTCGAGAGCTGTGTCTCTCCTGTTTGCGCCGCCAAGCCCATCAGCCCGACACCGACCGGTTGGCGATAAGATTGAGTGATGATCGAACGAACGTCGGCAGAAACCGCCGCCGGCTGCAGAACATTCGCCTCCCTATCCACCAGCATGACAAGGACGCCGGGATAACCAAAGTCCTTGCTGAGCGCATCCACGATGCCCGTGAGCAGGGTATCGAGATTCAACGCGCCTGCAATCCGGCGACTGGCGCGATACAGCAGGGACTGTTGAGCGGCGCGATGTTGAGATTGTTGATGGAGGCGCGCATTGTCCACCGCAAATGCAACCTGCTGCGCCAAAGCAAACAAGAAACGCTGTTCGTCCGCCGTAAAGGGCTCGACGGGTGAGCGTTGGAGCGCCATGACCCCCATCGCTTCGGACTTGGTCATCAGCGGTATCCCGATATAGGACGCCGTGTCGTTAAAAGTCCCGTGCTCGCCCGGTTTGACGGGCAGAGTTTCGGCTTGTCGTTCGATATCGTCAATCACGAGCGTGCGGCGGCTGCTGACCACCCATCCGGCAAAACCCGCTTCTGCCATTGGTTTGCTAAAGGTCGAAAGCGGCTTGCCCTGCTCGATATACAGGGCAAACTCGAGTTCGTTGTTTTCGCCGCGCAGGGCAATGTCAAAACCGCTGAGCTGAAAATGTTTGGCGACCTGATCGTAAATGATCCGCAGTTGCTCTCCAAGATCGAGCGTGGAACTGATGGCGAGACCGATCTCGTAGAGACTGCTTTGTTCTTTGGCGCGGCGCTGCGCTTCTGCCAGGAGACGCGCGTTGGAAATGGCAAGCCCTGCCTGCGAGGCGACGATCTGGGCGCGCGCCAGTTCGGGTTCGCCAAAGTGAATGGGGTCTTGGCGGTCGCACAGCATGAGGACGCCAATCACATCGTGCTCTTTCATAATGGGAACGGCAAGCGCCGCCTCGGGTTGGACGATGGCGCGCAGCTGGGGCGAGAGCTGAGTGGAAGAATGGGCGTCATGCACAATCGCGCCGCGTCCGAGACGGAGCGTCCGCGCGAGGAGATTACCGAGCTGGTCAATTTCGACGGCTGTGCCAAGCAGCTCCTCACGCCCAATTCCCGCTGCCGCGCGGCACACCAGATGGGCGCGCTCGGGACCCGAAGAGATTTCGCTGACACTCGCCAGGGCGCGAGATTCGGGGCGCACAACATCGCGCACAGTCTCGCGCAGATAAATGACCGCCGTATCCGAACCAAAGAGGGCAAGCGCCTCGCGGCAGAGGATTTCAATCAACTGCACGACATCCAACGTCGAGGTCATGGTCATGCCCAACTGACCGAGCCGCGTGGCAAAGCGTTCGCGCCCCAACGCCTCGTGATAGAGCGAAGCATTGGACGCGGCGATGGCGAGTTGTTCGCTCAGCACCGACAGGAGGGCGAGATCGTCTTGTTTTAGCGCGCCGATGCGCGTCTCTTCGACATTGACCAACCCCAGCACGCGCCCTTCGCGCACGATGGGGACGCAGATCTCTGAAACGACATCCTCATGCACGCTCACAAAATCGGGGTCGGCACGAACATTGGTGATGAGAGCGGCGCGACCTGTGCGAGCAACCCGCCCAATCACCCCGCGCGACGTATCCCAGGGTTCGTTGGATTCGACGTCGGCGATGCTTGCTTTGCATACCAGTTGGTCGCCGTCAAGCTCGTAGATACCGACATAGCGATAGCCGAGCTGGTCGGCAAGCGCCCGCGCGGCGCGCTGCATGACCTCGTCGAGGTCCAGCGACGCGCTGATCGCGCGGCTGATTTCATTCAACAGGGTGAGCTCGCGCGCGCGGCGTTCCGATTCGGCAAACAGCCGGGCGTTATCGAGCGCGAGCGCCACGTGCTGGGCGGCGGCAATGAGGAAACGTTCGTCCTGGGGCGTAAACGCGTTGGGTTGAAAACTTTGCGCCGAAATCAGACCCACCGCGCGTTCTTTGAGCATCAATGGGACGCCGAGCCAACTGCGCGCGGGACGGGTGAGATGGACGGGCTGGGTGGGCAGCGTCTCGCTGTTTTGCACGTCGGCGACAAGAAGCGATTTCTGGTTTTTGATCACCCAACCCGAAAGTCCCGCCTGCGCCAGCGGCATCTGCTGCGGGCGCAAAAACCATCCCTCTTCGACGATGTATTCGATGCGTAATTCATTTCGCGTCTCGTCATACACTCCCACAAAAAACGTGTCTGCGCGCAGCAGTTGATTGACATTTTCGTACAAGAGCCGCAGCTGTTCGCGCAGGTTGAGCGTCGAGGTCGTCGCGAGACCGATGGCGCGCAGGGTGGTCAATTCGTCGGCGCGGCGTTTCGTCTCGTTAAACAGCGTCGAGTTGTAAATAGCTGCCGCGAGCTGTGGGGCAATCGCGCCGCACAGACTGACTTCTGCCGCCGTCAAGTGGTGCTGTTCGCGCCACAACAACTGCAGCACGCCGATCATGTGATCGTACGCGCGCAGGGGCACGGTATAAATTGAAGTAAAAGCGGCAGTGGCGTTTTCGCCAAACCGCTGCGGGTCTTTGGAAATTTCCTCCGCAAAATAAGGTTTGCCCGATTGTATAACTATGCCGCCAAAGCCCTCGCCGGGATGCAGGGGCTGACGCACGAGATCGTCGAGCGCGGCGCCGGTCAGTCCGCGTTGCGCTGCCAGGTCAAGGACTTGGGCGCGCTCGTTCAAAATGCCGGCGAGCACAGCGTCGGCGCTGATGGCAGAGAGGATAGCGCCGAGGGCATCGTTGAGCATCGAGTTGATATCGGTCAGATGCGCAGCGGACTGACTGACGGCATTGAGCGCAGACAATTCTTGAATTTTGCGCTGGACCTGTGTATAGAGGCGCGCATTGTCCAGCGCAATCGCCGCCTGGTCCGCCAACACGAGCAGCGCTTCTTGTTCCTGGGGCGTAAAATGGTGAGGTTCGAGAAAAGCCACATTCAAAACGCCAACGATGCGAGCCGCTTTGATGAGCGGGAAACTGGCGATGGAGGCAAGACCCCACGTTTTCGCCTGAAGCGACTGAAAAAGCGGGTCATTCTCGGCATCGTCAATGATAATCGGTCTTTTGGTTTTGACGACGCGCGCCGAAAGTCCATCGGGGCGCGGGGTATTGACCACCGTGCCGCGATGACCGTCAGACCACACACCGGCGCCGGGCAGGAATTGCGCCGTGTCCTCGTCGTATGGATAAATGTGCGCATCGGTCGCGTTGACAATCTTGAGTGCGCTGGCTCCGACCGCGTCGAGGACCTGATCAAGTCCCAGCAAAGAAGCCAGCCGCTGCCCGATATCGCGCATGTTGCTGACCTGCTGAACCCTGACCGAGAGCTGCCCGGCGGATTCGCCCAACTCGATCTCGCGCCGGCAGGTGCGGCGGCTTAGCGTGATTGAAATGACCAGCGTGACGATCATCATGGCGCCAAAGACAATGAGCGAGCCGCCGACAAAACCGGCATTACGCCACAAGTCGTTTTCGGGAAACAGTCCGATGTTGTAGCGATTCAGCCACCCGGCAAACGTGCCGAGGGCGACGACAAGCAGCAGGAGAGATGCAACCGCTCCGTGAAACACCAGCGCGCGGGTATAAGAGGAAAGACCATCGGCAAAAATATAGATAAAGTAGAGGGGCAAAAGTGGGCTAATGATGCCGCCCGTGTAATAGACCGCCCAGGTGAGAAGGAGGAGTTCGGCAAGCACCTGGAGTTGACCCGTGAGCTGCAGGAGGAGCGTCGTATGCGGTTGGTCGGGGATTTTTTCGAGGCGGCGGAGCAAAAGCCAGACAACCGTCAGTTCGATGATATAGAGAACAGCAATCGCAAAAATAAACTCGGCTTGAAAATAGATAAACCAGCGCGCGATCAAAAGACTGCAAATGACCAGCGCCAGCGCGATGCCGCGCAAACGCAGATTGGCGCTGCGTTTCTCGAGCAGGGCAAAGAATTTTGCGTTCATCACGTGTTGGGGGGAAACGCGTGCCGCTTGTCGGTTGCACAAAGCGCCGAAACAAGCCATCGGGCGCGGCGATGCCCCTAAATTACGCCGTCAGAGGCGATCGGTTTCGAGTGTACTCGCTACCGAAATGCGTGTCAATATGAATATTGTCATGGATAATTGACTATTTCTTTTTTCAGCGTACACTCTCCAAGATGGCTCTTGGCGAGACACTGCGCCGCGCCCGAGAAGCGCGTCGTATCAGTTTGAATCAGGCCGCACTCGAAACGCGCATCCGGCAGGCAGTCCTCGAAGCGCTGGAGGATGGTGATTTCACCGGAGTACCGCCGCGACCCTTTCTAAGAGGGCTGCTGCGGAATTATGCGTTGTATTTGCATCTCGATGCGGATTCTGTTCTCGACGAGTATGACTATGAGACGGGTCACAGACCTGCGATCGCGCGCACCCCTCCGCCCGAACCCGAACCAAGCGCCTCTGCGCCGCCCTCGACGGCGATAACGCCACCACAACAACCTTCTCCGGCGACGCCGCCTGAACAACCTCAAGAGTCGCTCCCGTTTCCGCCGTTTCAGATTCCAACGGCGCCCAAGATGACAGGCGACGCGGATGTGGGTGGACCTGCCGCGCTGCCTCCCGCACCAGAGACCATTTATCAGGTTGCGCCCACACTCGAGGTCGAGGAACCCGAGCCAACTGCGCCACTCGATTTGCCACAAGAGCCGCCCACCTTGGCGCGGCGGATCGGAAGCACACGCATACCCGAAGCAGTGGCGATCATCTCGATTGGCGTGGCGTTGTTTATCATGGTCTCGGCGGGATTCAGGTCATTTCAGGGTTTCACAATTCCGTTCGCCACAGCGCCGACCGAACAGCCGACCCGCATTCCAACGGCAACCGTGCCGCGCGGCAGCACGCCGACCGGCATCCCGACCCTGCCCCAAACCGCCGTCGCGCCAACCCTGATCACGTCGGTCATTACCGGGACCGCGCAAGCAGAGACCCCGACCATCCTGGCAACGGAAAGCGCAACAGGCACACTCCCCACCGGCACGCCAACGTTTGATGTGCCCGCAGACGCGCAAATGATTCTAGAGTTGCAAGCGAACGGCGAAATGGGCGCGTGGGTGGTGGTGGATGGCGATACAGCTTTTAACGGAACACTCACCAATGAGTCACGCACTTTTATTGCGCGGGCGCGAATGTTTATCGAAATCAAAAATATCGAAAACGGACGGGTGTTTTTTCAAGGGACTCGCATTTTGCCGCGGAATCAACAAGAGCGTTTTGATCTGTTCCGGGCGTGGTTTATGAGTCCGCTCGGCACGCCCGTCATTGTGCCGCCGACACCATTCCCTGTTCCGGTAGAGCCAACTGTCCCGCCAACGCTGACCCTCGCGCCGACCAGTACGCCCACGCGGACTTTGACCGCGACGGCAACGGATACGCGCACGCCAACCGCAACGCGCACGACCACGCCAAGCGCGACCGCCTCACGCACTGCCACTCTGACAAGGACGCCGAGCTCGACCAGCACGAGTTCTCCAAGTCCGACGGCGAGCGCGACCCGGACCGCGACGCGCACGGCGACCCAAACACGGACGCGAACGCCAACCGTCCTGCCAAGTTCGACCCGGACACCGACGCACACCGCGACGCCGAGCCAGACAAGTGCGCGGGCGGCGGCGACGGCAGAGGCGACGATTACAAAGGCGCCTCCCCCCTCGCCGAGCGCCGGACAAAATGCGACCGTAACTCGTACGCAGATAGCAACACCGATTCGAACTGTCACCCGCACACCGACTCGGTCGAGCACGCCCGCGCCGTGAGCCGGAATAATGAGCTGCTAGAAAGTGGACAGGCATGTCAAATCTCTTTTTTATTCAGACATTGGGATGCGCCAAGAATACTGCCGATTCGGAGGGCATCGAGGCAATTCTAGAGCGCGCAGGGTTTGAAAGCGCCGCGTCACCCGAAGATGCGGATGTCATAATTGTCAATACGTGCGGCTTTTTGCAGGCATCCCGCCAGGAATCGCTCGAAGCGATGCGCGCGCTGGGTCAAAACAAGCACGACGGACAATTGTTGATCGCGGCCGGTTGTCTGGTTTCACGCTATGGCCAGGATGTGAAACATCAAGTGCCGAGCGTGGACGGGGTGATTGATGCGGGCCGCTGGCTCGCCATGCCGCGTTTTATCGAGTATCTGCGCGCCCACGAACAGACGGCGAACGGCAAGGCGGACGGCGAGACGTGGTTCGAAGAGGCATATATCAATTTGCCGCGCTCGCAATTGCCCGCGCGGTCCGTGACGGACTATATGCCCAGACACGCGCATGGACCCAGCGCGTTTTTGAAAATCGCAGACGGGTGTGATCGCCCCTGCGCCTTTTGTATCATTCCTGCCATCAAGGGCGGACACCGCAGCAAACCGATGGATGACGTCATTGCCGAAGCGCGCGACCTGGTCGCACAAGGCGTTCAAGAGATCGTTCTGGTGGCGCAGGACACGACCGCGTATGGCTGGGACTGGGGACAGCGTGACGTGCTGGCGACATTGATGGAGCGCATGTGCAACGAGGTGCAAGGGCTGAACTGGCTGCGCTTGATGTATGCCTATCCCGGTCATGTGACGCCGCGATTGGTCCGGGTGATGGCTGCCTATCCACAGATTGTGCATTACCTCGACATCCCGCTTCAACATGGGGATGGTCGCGTCTTGCACCGCATGAAGCGCCCCAACCCCGTTGCGACAAAACGCATGTTGGACGACTTGCGGACGGCGATGCCCGACCTTGCAATACGGACCACCTTTATCGTGGGTTTTCCGGGCGAGACGGAACAAGAATTTGAGGGGCTGCTCGATTTTATCGAAGAGGAGCAGTTCGACCGCGTGGGGATTTTCGAATTCTCGCGGGAAGACGGGACACCCGCAGGAGCAATGGAACATCAGGTCTCGCGCCAAGTCAAGGCGCGCCGCCGACACGATGCCATGCTGACACAGCAGGCGATCTCGCTTGCCAAGAACCGCGCGTTCGTGGGAAGCGAGCTCGAGGTGCTGATCGAGGGCGTGGGCACGATCGAAGGCAACGCCGCCATGCGCGATCCCGCGCTGGAATGTGGTAATTGCGTGAGCATCGGACGGAGTTATCGCGATGCGCCCGAAGTGGACGGCATCGTGATCGTGCAAAACGAGCTTGCCATCGGGAAACTGGTCAAGGTCAGGGTCACATCAGCGAGTGAATACGACTTGATCGCGGACCCGATTTGAAACGCCGCGCCATTGCAAAAAGCGATGCCACGCAATTTGGAATTGCGTGGCATCGCTTTTATACCTTTTTGCCCATTGCCGCGCCAATGGCGGTGTGCTAAAATAGCGCCCTATGTGGCTCTGGCTCCTGGCTGCGTTTGTCTTGATTGCGGCGGCTGTTGCGGCGTTGTATTACTGGCAAACACGGTACAACATCCCGCTTTTGACCTATACGCAGTTGCCCCCGTATGAAATCCCCGATGTCATCCTCATTAGCGGCGTGCTTGTCGAGAATCGCGGGCGCCAGCCCGCGCCCAATCTCAAGATTGCGATAGGGTTTAGCGGCGAGAACGCGCCGATGATTCATCACATGCAAGTTGCCGGTTCGGAAAATGTCGTGCTGCGCGGCGGCGGCGAACGACATACGTTTATCAACCTCAGCGCCAAACAGCTGCGCCCGCGCGGCAAGATTGTGGTGTATTGGGCGGCGGCGCAAAATGCCCAACCCCAGATCATCGTGACGAGTTACCGGTCCACACAAGAGACATTCCTCAACAAACTGTTTGCCCGCAAGACAGACGCCTGACGACAGACCGTCGTCTTGTTCTGTGAGTCGTGCGCGCGGGTGAATAAAATCCGCGCCTAACATCCGCTTAAACCCTCTCTCACAACCCCTATGCTATAATCGCGACCATGCGTAAACTTTTACTCGCGATTATCGCTATCCTTTCGATTGTCATTTGTGCCACCCTGATCGGGATTGGTTTTGTATTTGTTGGTCGCGCCGTGCCAAGCGCGGCAGCACAGAGCACCAATGCGCCGGTTCCGGTTGCCGACCATTCTGTCAGTCCCACACACCCTGCCAATTCCATCACTCCCCGCCCACCCCGCACCACTGTCGCGACCGGTGGAGGAGCGGACGCCGCTCCGGTGCCGGAAAATTCCACCCTCGACCTTTTGACAGAGATAAATTTTCCGTCGAACGACCGTGTGCGGTTGTCTCGCGAATACAAAGGCATTGTGGCATCGCTGGCGACGCCCGCTGCGCGCAGACAATATCAGGTGGGAGACAAGGAAACCTTCTGGATCAACCGCGACATGCAAAAGCAGAACGAGCAGTTGACCGCCACCCTGCGCTACATGAACGATGTGGTCTATATGTGGGTCGAGGACGGCGAACGGGTGGATGAAAACGCGCTCAAACGCTCGGCAGACCTGTTTGCAAAAGAGATTTATACAACCAATCGCGAGGTCCTCGGCAGCGAGGCAAACCCCGGCGTGGACAATGACCCCCGCCTGCATATTCTGAACGCGCATTTCGCCAACGCCGCGGGCTATTTTTCACAGTCGGATACTCTGCCTTCCGCCGTCAACCGCCAATCCAACAACAAGGAAATGTTTTATATCAACACAGAAGCGCTGCGCCCCGGCACGGACACGTATGATTCCGTGCTGGCGCACGAGTTTGCCCACATGATTCACCGCAACCAAAACGAACGCGGCGAAGCGTCGTGGATCACCGAAGGGTTTGGCGATCTCGGCATTGAATTGAACGGATATGCGGCGGGGCACGAAGCAGCTTTTGCGCAGGACCCTGACTTGCAGCTCAACGCATGGGACTCGCAGCCGGGGCTTTCGATTCCGCATTATGGCGCGGCGTATCTGTTCATGTCCTATCAATTGAATCGTTTCGGCAAAGAATATATTCGGGATGTGTTTTCTACCGATACGATAGGCATCAACACCATCCAGCGCGCGCTGGACAAACACCAGACGGATCTCACTTTTGACGAATTGTTTGCGGACTGGGTCGCGGCAAATTTCCTTGACGCGCCGAAACTGGGTCCGCGCTATAGCTATGATGCGGGCGAGCTGGGGATTCGACCGACCATTGATGTCAGACGGTATCCAACATCGGGCGCCGAAACCGTACACCAATACGGCACAGACTACATCCAGCTCTTGCCCAACGGCAAGGATGTGACATTCACGTTTGACGGTTCGGACACGGTGCGCGCCGTGCCCACAGACCCTTATAGCGGCAGCTTTATGTGGTGGAGCGGACGCACCGATTTTTCGGATGCGATGATGACGCGCGAGTTTGACTTGACAGGCGTGTCAAGCGCGACGCTGCAATTCCGCGCGTGGTACGACCTCGAACCCGATTACGATTATGGCTATGCTTCCATCTCGACCGACGGCGGCGCGACATGGACGACGCTCAAGGGCAATACGACGACGACCAACGACCCGAACGCGGCGAATTATGGCAACGCCTTTAACTGCAAATCGGATGTGGGTTGTGGCAATCCGCAGGCACACGCCGAATGGATTCAAGAAGTGATTGACCTGACCCCATACGCGGGTAAAAAGGTGCTGATTCGATTCCAACAAATTACCGATGAAGTGTATGCGGCGCCGGGTTTCGCGATTGACGATATCGCGATTCCCGAGATCGGTTTTTTTGATGACGCGGAAGACGGCGACAACAGTTGGAAGGGTGAAGGATTCGCCCGCATTGACAATATTCTGCCCCAACACTTTATCGTGCAGGCAATCGAATTTGGCGCAACCCCGCGTGTTGTGCCGATTCAACTGGACGGCAAGAACCGCGGGACATATACCACAAGCGGGTTTGGTTCGGCTGTGCCACGCGTGGTCATTGCGGTTTCGGGCAGCACGCCCGTGACGTGGGAGACGGCGAGCTACGAGTATCAGGTGCAGTAGGGAACGACCGGAACCAAACGCCTTTTTGAAAACGAGCGTCGAACGCCGGAAATGCGGGTTGAAAACAGAGAAAACGCCAGGCGTGGAAATCACGTTTGACGTTTTTTGTTTTACGGATTACTCTATTGGGCGAAAGTGAAATGGATCCTATGCCACAATTCAAAAATGTTATTTTCGACCTGGATGGGTTGATCGTAGATACCGAACCGCTGCACCAAACAGCGCTAAATGCCGTTCTGCGAATCGCCGGGACCGGGCATCAGTTCGAGACCCTCGAATACGGGCGCGTTTTTACAGGCAAGCCGATTTCCGAAAATACCGAATATATTCGCGAGCGTTTTGGGCTGCCGCAAAATGAGGCGATGCTCAGCGAGGCGCACCGCGCCTTGTTTAATGTGTTGATTGCAGACCCGCGCAATCTGGAGCCAATGGCTGGGTTGCGCGAACTGTTGGCATGGCTGCAAAACAGACGCCTGCGGATTGGCATTGCCTCCAGTTCACGCCCGGAGCAGATCGAGTTGATCGCGCACCAGCTGAAAATTGATCACTATTTTGAACAGCGTGTCGGAAATGATGGGACGCTGAAACCCAAACCCGAACCGGACGTATACTTGCTCGCGCTCGAAAAAATGGGCGCTGACCCTGCGGAAACGTTGGCGCTCGAAGACAGCAGCGCGGGCGTGAGCGCGGCACATGCGGCGGGAATGTTTGTGATTGCGGTCCCGAACGAATTTACACGTCATCAGGACTTGACGATCGCGGACCGTATTTTTCCCGACCTGCACCGGGTGCTCGAGTTTCTGCAATCATAGCCGGGGCAATCCCAGACACCAATGCCACTCATTCTCTCTGACGCGCAAGCGCAACTGCTGCGCGATGAAAAAGGGTATCTCACCGACCTGTTTGCGACGCTGAGCGAGCTCAAAAGCCCACCGGCGGAGCTCGACGCGCTCAAAGACGCGATTGTGCGACTCGAAGAGCTGTTTTTGATCGTCGTCGTGGGCGAGTTCAACGCGGGCAAGTCGGCGCTCGTCAACGCGCTGCTCGGCGCCAAAGTGCTGCAAGAAGGCGCGGTGCCGACCACGACCCGCGTGACGCTCGTGAAACACGGCGACGTGATCCGCGAAAATGTTTCGCCCGACGACCTGGCGCTCGTGACCTATCCGCTCGACCTGCTGCGCGAAATCAACATCGTGGACACGCCGGGAACAAACGCGGTGATTCGCAAGCACGAAGAGCTGACCCGCGATTTTATCCCGCGCAGTGACCTGGTGTTGTTTGTTACCTCCGCCGACCGTCCCTTTACCGAGAGCGAACGGCAGTTTATGGAGCACATTCGCGAATGGGGCAAAAAGATCGTGCTGGTCATCAACAAGCGCGATCTGTTGGAGGACGAAAAATCGTTCGACGACGTAAAAAGATTCGTCGAAGGGAATGCGACCCAGCTTTTGGGTGTGACACCGGAGCTCTTTTTTGTCTCTGCCAAACGCGAGTATGTGGATGGCAAGTTCACAGGTGGGATGGCTGCGCTCGACTCGTATGTGCGGACGTGGCTCGACGAGTCGGCGCGGCTGAGGGTAAAGTTCAGCACGCCGCTGGGTGTCGCTGACCAGATTCTGAAACGCGCCGAGAACATCTCCCAGCACGAACGCGAACAGCTGGCGCAAGATGCAGAAACCGCAACACACGTCGAACGCGAAGTGTCGAGCTATGAAAAAGACGTGCGCGCCGAAATGGAACCGCGCATCGCCGAAATAGACAACCTGCTCTATAAACTGGAAGCGCGCGGCATGGACTTTTTTGACCAGAATGTGCGGCTGACAAAAATCTTTGACCTGGCGCGGGGCGACAAGTTCCGCTCCGAGTTTGAGCAGCAGGTGCTGGCGGGCGTGCCGGAGGAGATTGACAATCGCACGCGCGCCGTGGTGGATTGGCTGGTGGAAAAAGACCTGCGCGAATGGCAGAATATTCTTACCTATCTGCAAAAACGCCGCGTGCCCTCTGACGCGCTGGTGGGCGAGTTGACGACGTCGTTCGACATGCGCCGACAGGCGCTGCTCACTTCGACGACTGAGGCGGCGCAGTCGGTGGTTTCGACCTATGACGCGGAAAAGGAATCGCGCGAAATCGGACAGCACGTGGAAATGGCGGTGGCGCAGACGGCAATTTTCGAAGCGGGCGCGGTTGGGATCGGGGCGATTGTAGCGACCAGCGTGACAGTGGCGGCGCTCGATGTGACCGGGATTTTGCTTGCGGGTGTTGTCGCGGTCTTGGGGCTGTTTGTCATTCCGTACAAACGCAAGCAGGCAAAAGAGAATTTCAAAATCAAGATTGCAGATTTGCGCGCGCGGCTCGGCAAGGTGCTGCGCGCACAGTTTGGCAGCGAAGCGGACCGGACGATCACGCGGATGAAGGAAGGGGTCGCCCCGTATGTCCGATTCGTCACCGGCGAAAAAGAACGCATCGCCGCGACCGAAACCAGGTTGGCTCAGTCTCGAAAGGGACTGGAGGAAATGCAGGACAGGGTCAACAAGCTGTTTGCGTGAACGAAACCTCTTTTGGGCTATAGCTGAATCACGCGGGGCCGAGCAGAGACAACAAAGGTCAGAACTTGCGTCCTTGAAAACACCCGAGAGCTAGGCAGGCACGGGTTCGCTCAAACCGGAGCGAAGGGCGCCGAGGAGGTCCACCTGGAGCGCATACATCGTGCTCTTGACAGCGCCGACGACAGCCGCCGCATGAGACCGCCCATGCCCGATGAGCATGAGACCATCCACGCCAAAGACCGGGATCGCGCCAATGCGCGCATAGTCCATCATGGCATGAAATTCCTGCAGGATGGGGTAAGCAGCTGACGCAAGCCCTGCCTCGACAAAGCGCTTGGTCATGCGTTCCAGCAGCTGTTCGCTCAAACCCTCGGACAACTTGAGCGCGACGTTACCCCACATGCCATCCATGACGACCACGTTGGCGGTCCCGTTCGGCAAATCGTATCCTTCCAGATTGCCAATGAAATTGAGGTCGGTATTTTTCAACCTCGCAAAGACCGCGCGCGTCAATTCATTGCCCTTGTTATCCTCACGTCCGTTCGCCATGATGCCGACAGTGGGCTGCGCAATCCCCCAGATTTTTTCGACATAGATCGCGCCCATGCGCGCGAATTGGACGAGATATTCGGGTTTGCAATCCACCATCGCCCCCGCGTCAACCAGAAGCGTGCGCGGCTGCATGCTGAAATAGGGGATGCCCACACACGGACGCAAAACATCGCCCAACCGCCCAAAGGTGATGAGCGACGCAATGATCCCGGCGCCCGTATGTCCCATCGTCAGACAGGCATCCGCATGACCCTGTTTGACCAAATCGCAAATGACCCGAATTGACGCGCCGCGCCGCTCTTTGACAGAGGAGGGGTTCTGGTCGAACTCGATGACATCGGGGGCGTCTATGATGGCAAAATCCGGCAGTCCCAGGAGGTCCGCAGACTCGATGGCGCGCAATTCCTCTTCGATCCGGGAGCGTTTTCCGACCAGAATCAGGTCAATTTCGAACGCGCGTTTCGCCCGGACGGCGCCCAACAAAATCTCGTGCGGGGCATAGTCTCCCCCCATCGCATCCAATGCAATCTTCAATGGTTCCTCCCCAAGAGGGGGCGAGATGTCCCCGCCCACAACCGCAAATTATGCCGAAAAACGAAATCCTAACAAATATAGACAGGATAACTTGGGTACGGCTTTGGTGTTATATAGTAGGCGCAATATAATCGAGCGAGGGACCAGATCTTGATAGGAGCAAAAGAATGAGTGAAACAAAACGGGTGGTGATTACGGGGCTGGGTTTGATTGGTCCTGTGGGCAATGATGTGCCCACATCCTGGCATAGAATCAAAAATGGAATTTCGGGCATCGCTCCCATAACTTTTTTTGATGCGTCCGGATTGGAAACCAAAATTGCAGGCGAAGTCAAAAACTTTGATCCCAAACAACATTTTGACGCCAAAGAAGTGCGGCGAATGGAACGCTTTAGCCACATGGCGGTGGTTGCCGCCCGCGAAGCGGTAAAAGACGCCGAGCTCGAGATAACGGAAGAGAACAGCGAACGGATTGCCGTTCTGATCGGGAGCGCGGGCGGCGCCGTGCTTGCCGTCAGTGAAAATGTCAAGTTGTACGAAACCAAGGGACCGCGCCGCGTAAGCCCCATTTTTCTGCCAATGATGCTGGTGGACACGGCTGGCGCGCTGGTGGCGATTGATCTCGGGATTCGCGGACCCAACTTTGCCATCGTGTCGGCATGTTCGACCGGCACAAATGCGATTGGCGAAGCGGCGGAATATATAAAGCGCGGCGATGCCGATGTGGCATTGTGCGGTGGGACCGACGCGCCAATTTTTGCCGTGGGGATTGCGGGATTTAATATCATGGGCGTCCTCTCGCGTCGTAATGATGATCCGACGGGCGCATCCCGCCCCTATGATTTGAACCGCGATGGTTTTGTGTTGAGTGAAGGCGCGGGCGTGCTGGTGCTCGAAAGTGAAGAACACGCCGTCGCGCGCGGCGCGCAAATCTATGGTGTGCTCTCGGGATATGGCACAAGCGCGGACGCGGTGCATTTTGCCGCGATGGACTCGGAGGCGGGCGGCATTTCGCGCGCAATGAAATGGGCGCTCAGAAAAGCCAATCTGGAACCCCGCGATATCGGTTATATCAATCCGCACGGCACCGGGACCAAGCTGGGCGATTTGACCGAGACGACTGCAATCAAGAATGTCTTTGGCGAAGAGGCATATAACATTCCGGTCAGTTCGACCAAATCAATGACCGGACATATGATGGGCGCGTCGGGAGCTGCCGAGGCAATTTTTGCCACGCTGGCGCTCAAACACGAGATCATTCCGCCAACCATCAATCTGACCACACCGGACCCGGCTTGCGATCTGGACTATGTGCCCAATCTGCCGCGCCCCAAACGTTTTGACCACGCCATGTCAAACTCGATCGGGCTGGGCGGGCACAATGCCAGCATCATCGTATCGCGATACAATTGACTCTGGCGGATGCGCCATCCGCAACGCTCAGCCGCGCGCGTCCGGCTGTTTTGGATTGCGCCTGTCGGGGTAGGACGCTGCAGCGACAAGAACGAGTTTCTGTCGCGCGCAGCGTGGACTGAATGTCTGCCAACTATCAATCTCCGCGTTATGCGCACATTGTCGGATGGGGCAAGTATGTGCCGCCCAATGTTCTGACCAATGAGGAATTGGCGAAAAAAGTGGACACGACCGATGCCTGGATTCGCAAAAACACCGGCATCGTCGAGCGTCGCATCGCCACCAAGGAAACGACTGCCGCCATGGCGCTTTACGCAGCGCAAGACGCGCTCGAAGTGGCAGACGTCAATCCGAACGAGATTGATCTCATCATTGTGGCGACCTCGACCCCCGAATATATTTTCCCGGCGACGGCGAGCATCGTGCAGGACAAACTGGGCGCACAGAACGCGGGCGCGTTTGACCTGAGCGCAGCTTGTTCGGGTTTTGTTTATGGGCTTGCCGTTGCCGCGGGCATGATTCGCGGGGGGACCTATAACACGGTACTCGTCATTGGCGCGGAAACTTTTTCGCGCCTGCTCAACTGGAAAGACCGCGCAACCTGTATCTTGTTTGGCGACGGCGCAGGCGCCGTGCTGCTGCAAGGACGCGACGAGCCGGGCGGCATCCTCTCGACCATCCTGGGGTCGGACGGGTCGGGCGGAGAATTGCTCGAAATTCCCGCAGGCGGTTCCAAAAACCCAACGTCCCTCGAGACCGTCATGGCAAACGCGCATTTTGTGAAGATGAATGGGCGCGAGGTCTTTCGGTTTGCGACGCGCATTATGGTGGATGCCACCAAACAGGCGCTTCAAAAAGCCAATCTGACGCTCGACGACATGGACTTGATGATTCCGCATCAGGCGAACATTCGGATCATTGATCATGCCATCAAAACCATGGGTCTGCCGCCGGAAAAGGTGTATATGAACCTGGACCGCTACGGCAACACATCCGCCGCTTCGATTCCGCTGGCGCTCGTGGAAGCGATTGAGGAAAAACGCGTCAAGCCGGGCGACCGCTTGGTATTTGTGGGATTTGGCGGGGGCTTGACGTGGGGCAGTTGTGCGGTCGAATGGACCGAGCCGGTCGTCAAGCGCGCCATTCCCCCAGCCAAGGCAGCGCAGAGCAAATTGCGCTATCAATGGGCGAATGTAAAATCACTCGGACACCGGGTGCTGCGACGTGTGGATGACGGGGTAAACCGGGCGCTCGACCTGATAGACAAGCCGGAAAACGTGAACGGGAATGGGAACAAAAAATAAGAAATCCGACGTGCAGCACGCGTCGGATTTCTTATTTGACAACCAGTCTTGCCAGCGTAATAGATTCTCGCGGCGTGCCCGATTCGTCAAGGAGGAGCGCGCTCTGGTCGGTGTCCGCTTGATACATGAGCACCTGGATCGTGTATGCGCCGGGCGGAATGTCGGCGGGAACCAAAAGCTCAGACGAATCCGCAACCGGGTTGTCGGGCTGCCACAAGAGCGTGGAGACTATGGGTTGACGATCGAGGTTGCTTTTCTTGTCGCCGGTCTCGTCCACAAGCCGCACGGATGCAGAATAATAGCCGTTGATTTTGTCGTAAGGCAGCCAGCGCAGGTCGAGCAGCAGAGTCTCGCCGCGCTCGATTTCTGCAGGTAGAGGGCGCGCCAATTCGACAGAGGCGGGCAGCACCAGAGAGCGGTCGAGCTCTGAACCTACATTGACCTGTGCTGTGAGGTCGGTCAAGCCGAGCAGCGCATCATTCCCGGTCAGACGCAGAGTGCGAACGCCTGTCGTCCCGGGGGCGGAGATTTGAATGGGCACCACGGAATAGGCGGAAGTGACGAGCGGAAGCGGAAATTCCAGCCATTCGGTGGCGCCATTGTCCCATTCGGCTTCAAGCCCTGCCCGCGCGGTCGGCTTGACACCATAGGCATTCGGGTCGCGGTTTTCAAGAATCAGATAGGCGGTAAACGGCGCGCCCGCGGCGACTGTGGCGGGGGCATGGAGCTGCTTGCCCAACTCGGGGAGCGCACGGGCGGCAGGCGGTATTTCATAGACGCATGGGGTTTGCGCGGGCACAAGCGCGCTTGGTAAAACAGACCCGACGGGTCCCGTCAAAACACGACAGTTTTCCATCTGCGTCCAATCAAGCACATATTTCACATCGAGCGCGCGGAGTAAGCCAATGGAGCGCGGCGAGGGCCAGGTTGATAGTTCCAATCCAACCTCGCCGCGACGCGGGGCGATAAAGCCGCTATAGCCGTCGGGTGTTTTTTGCCAGTGATAAGATGTGAAATACTGCGTCGAAAGGTCGAGCTCGTTCTCGGCGTTCGGACCCATCAATGGAATTTCCACAATGACGCCGTTCGGCTGGTCCGCGAGCCATTTGTACACCTCGGGGATGTCATTGGCAACGGGCAATTTGGCAATCCCTGCGGCAGGCAGCGAGAGATATTCGAGGGCGACGAGTGCGACCATGACGAGGGCACCGAACGTGCCGAGTCGAACAGAAACTCTGGGCAGGAGCACGGCGGTCCCCAACCCGGCCGCGGCGGCGAGCGAAAAATTCACCAGCGCTTCAAAACGGACGGGCGCACGGAGAGCGCGCAGGGGCGGAAAAATGTCGTACAGGTAGTGGTAGGGCAGGACCAGCTCGGTCGGTTGGTCGGTGGCGAGATAAAGACGCGGTCCGAGCGCAAGAACAAATGACGTCAATAGCAAGATCAGAAAAAAGTTTTTGTCGCGCGCCCGCGAACCGATAAAACCAACGAACGCAAGTCCGAGCGCGATAAAACCCGGAAAGAGGTTATCGAGGGGGTAACCGCCGACGCGCTTGACCGGGTTGGGGGCGAGGATGCCTCCATAAAGCACGTTCTCGGGCGCAACCTCGCCAAATTGCCGGAAAGAGGCGCTAAAGGGTTCGCTCTCTTGTACGCGGCGTTCAAGCCCCAGGTCGCGCTGGACGCGAAAATAGGGCAGGAGGAACGGAATTACCATGACCGCGATCAGAGCAAACGAGGCAAACAGTGGGACGGCGATGCGGCGCAGAGAAACGAGGACCGTGGCACGCACGGTATAGAGCCACCACAAGAGATACAAGCCGACGGCGAATCCAGCCAAAAGCGCATAATAGAACGACGATAATGCCTGGAGCGTGAAAAAGAGCGCAAAAAGAAAGGCATCCCGGACGCGGGACGAGACCGCAAATCGTCCAATGTCATACACAATCGCGACAGGTTCCCTCGCATAGAGCAGGCGACTCAAACAGAGCATTGCCAGGGGCAAAAATCCAAGCGTCACCAATTGGAGCTGGGCGAGGTTTCCGAGATTAAAGGGGTTGAACGCCATGACAGCGCCCGCAATCCAGCCCGCCTCCACACGACGGGTCATGTCATAGACAAACAGATACATCGCAAACGCATCGAGCCAGAGCATGGCGAGCAGCGCGAGGTTATAACCAAAGATCGGATTGTTGGTCGCGAGCGTAATGGGGAGCGCAAAGAGACCGGCGGGGATGATGATTTCGGAAAACGCAAGCGTATCGAGATAGGGATAAAAAATGTTGGTGTTGAACAGATTGGCGGGGTCGGCGATGAACGCATGTCCAACCCACGCCAGGATCCAGGTGTTGAGCAGTCCGTCTTGTTTGTCTTGGACGGCATCCCAAAGTTGCCAAGCCAGAGGGTTGGTCAGAATCAGAACGAGCGCTAAATAAAGCACCGCCGCCGTAAGATGTTTCCGCATGTCTGCAACAGATTATACAGACAGTTACGGCGCATCTCAAAAAAGGTTGACCAACCGCCGATTTGAAATATAATTATTGGCGCCGGTGATCTGCGCGAGCAGACATCGAGCCCGACAAGTTCGATTAACCAACAAATACCGCTTGGATCCAATGCGCCTCGAGGCGCAAGACCGAGACGGACCGATAACGGCGAAACTGTTTCGCGCGCTCCCCGTTCTACGGCGAGCGCGTTTTTTGTTTGCCCTGTTTGTTGGGAGGTCGGAGGAGGAACCGTGGACCGTAAAAAGGTGACACTGCCCGAAATCCAGCGCAAAAAAGAAATGGGTGAGCCGATCACGATGCTCACCGCGTATGATGTTTCGATTGCGCGCGCCGTTGACCAGGCGGGCATTGACATGATCCTGGTGGGCGACTCGTACGGGATGGTGGTGCTCGGCTATGATACGACCGTGCCGGTGACAATGGACCAGATGATCACGGCGGCGCAAGCCGTCGCGCGCGGCGCAAAGAATCCTTTGTTGGTCGGCGATTTGCCGTTTCTGACGTATCAGGTGGACCCGCTTGAAGCGGTGCGTAACGCGGGACGCTTTATCAAAGAAGCGGGCATGGACGCGGTGAAATTGGAAGGCGGGCGCGAGATTGCGCCGACCGTGCGCGCAATCACGAACGCGGGGATTGCAGTCATGGGACATGTCGGTCTCACACCGCAGAGCGTCAGCAAACTGGGCGGCTGGCGCACACAGGGCACGACAGCCGAAGCGGCGCGCAAACTGCTGGACGATGCGCTCGCGCTGCAAGCAGCGGGAGCATTTTCCGTTGTGCTGGAAAAAGTGCCGGACCGTCTCGCCGGGCTTGTGACACAACGATTGCAGGTCCCAACCATCGGCATTGGCGCGGGACCAATGTGTGACGGACAGGTGCTGGTGACGAACGATTTACTGGGGCTGTTTGACAGGTTCGTACCCAAGTTTGCAAAACAGTACGCAAAATTGTATCCGCTCATTGTGGACGCGTTGAGTGAATACAAACTCGAGGTTGACGCACACGCGTTTCCGACGGTGGAACATTCATTTGCCATCAAGGACGAGGAATGGGACGCGTTTTTGAGAACGCTGGATGAGACCGACGAGACGCACGCGCACATCCAATTTGATGCGACAGCGGACGCGGCACGGGTGTATTGAGATGCGAATCGGAATTATCGGCACGGGCGCGATGGGTTCGTTTTTGGCAGCGCATCTTGCGCCACAGCACGATGTGACGGTCCTTGGGACGTGGAACGGCGCGGTTGACGAGCTGAATCGCGTCGGGGTTCGGCTGGAACGCGACGGCGAGCATTTCCAAACGCCCGTTCCTGCGACGACCGATCCCGCGACGGTGAGCGCGGTTGACACTGCGCTCATCGCGGTCAAGGGGCACCAGACGGAACGCGCGGCGCGCTGGGCAAAGCAAATCCTCAAACCTCAGGGTCTCGCGGTGACGCTGCAAAACGGCATCGGCAACTATGAAATTGTCGCGCAGCATGTGGGCGCCGCGCGCGCAGGAGTTGGCGTGACGATGCTCGGCGCGACCTTGCTGGGCGCGGGTCATGTGCGTCACGCGGGTCAGGGTCCGACCCTGCTCGCCGCGACAGCGATAACGCAAACGCGAATGCAGACCCTCTGCGATGTGCTGAACCGCGCGGGCATCGAGACCCAGCTGACGAATGACATTGCGGGTTTGGTCTGGGGCAAACTGGTCGTCAACAGCGCAATCAATGCGCTGAGCGCGATCTATCGCGTGCCGAATGGTTCATTGGTGGAGCATCCCGAAACGCGCGCCCTGCTCTCGGCGGCGGCGCAAGAAACGGCACAAGTGGCGAACGCGCTCGGGATTGCCCTGCCCTATGCTGACCCGGTAGCGCGAACGATTCAGGTCGCGACGGCGACGGCCGCCAACAAGTCCTCGACGCTGCAGGACGTGCTGCGCGGCGCGCCAACCGAGTTAGACCGCATCAACGGCGCGGTGGTACGCGAAGGCAAACGACTCGGAGTGCCGACGCCGGTGAATGAACAGTTGATGCGGGTGATGTCGAACCCACATCTGGCTAATCACGCCGCGCTGCCCTATCTGACATGATGACGGTTACGCGATATGCATTTTGTAAAGACAATTCAAGAAGTCCGTGAAATCCACAAGCATCCGGGTGGGGGATGGGGTCTGGTTCCGACTATGGGCGCTCTGCACAAGGGGCATCTTGCGCTTGTGGAGCGAGCGCGAGCGGAAAACAAACATACGGCGGTGAGCATTTTTGTAAATCCGACACAGTTTGCGGCAGGGGGCGACCTGGAGAAATATCCGCGCCCTTTGGAAAAGGATTTGGGATTGTTGGCGCCGTTGGGGGTGGACCTGGTGTTTGCGCCCTCCGCCGAGGAAATCTATCCGCCCGGATTCCAGACCTATGTGACGGTGGAGGACGTTGCGGCGCCGCTGGAAGGCGCGCTGCGTCCCGGGCATTTTCGGGGGGTGGCGACGGTGGTGACCAAGTTATTCAACATTTTCCAACCTGACCGCGCCTATTTTGGGCAAAAAGATGCCCAACAGGTTGCGGTTATCAGCCGGATGGTGCGCGATTTGAATCTGCCGGTCGAAATTGTCGTCGGAAAAACCGTGCGCGAGGCGGATGGACTGGCAATGTCGTCGCGGAATGCTTATTTGTCCCCCGAGGAGCGGCAGGCAGCCGTTGTGTTGTTTCAAGCATTGAGCGCGGCGCAGAGGGTCTATGAACAGGGGGTGCGGGAGGCAGAACGCTTGCGCGAGGTGATGCGCGATGTGCTGGCGCAAGAGCCACGGGCGCAGGTCGAATATGTGAGCGCGGCAGACCCGCTGACGCTTCAAGAATTGGACCGGGTCCGGGACAAGGCGCTGCTCTCGATGGCGGTGCGATTTGGAACGACGCGGTTGATTGATAACTTGATGTTGGAATAAAAGAGTCACACACCCTCAGGTGTGTGACTCTTGATTTTGAAAGCGTTCGTATTTGAAGGGGGTAATATCCATGCTGCTTGCCTTGCCATCGGCGATGATTTCGGCGGTGAGGATGCCCCCGACCGGCGCGTGCATGACGCCGTGTCCGCCCCAGCCACAGCAATTGACAAAACCCTCGACGCCGGGCGCATAACCAAGCACGGGCAAATCATCGGGAGTCAAGGCGCGCAGACCCGCCCAGCCGCGCAGAATTTTTGCTTCGAGCAGAATGGGCGCGCGGAGCGCCGCGCGTTCGATCACCTGTTCCTGAAACTCGGGGACGAACTGCGGCTCAAAGCTTGTTGACTCTTCTCGTCCCATGCCCATGAGAACGTTATCGCCCTCTTTGCGGAAATACCACTCGACTTCGAGGTCCATCACGAACGGCGTGTTTGGAGGTATGGCGTGAAACTCGTCCGTGATAAAAATATGTCGCTTGAAATTTCGGATGGGGAGATCGAGACCGACCCAGGCGCCGACCTCTCTGGCGCGCGCGCCGGTCGCGTTGACAACGCGCGGGGTCGAGATCAGACCCGCGGTTGTTTCGACGCCCACGACGCGCCCGTTTTCCTGTACGATGCCGGTTGCCTGAACGCGTTCGTTGATCTCTGCGCCGAGCTGTTTGGCGGCGCGCGCATAGGTCTGCATGACTGCGTGCGGGTCAATCACGCCGTCGGCGCGATAAAACGCTCCGAGCACAAGGTCGTCAACATTGACGGCGGGCACAATCTCTTTGACCTGTTGCGGGTCGAGGACTTGCAGGGGGACGTTCATCGAACGCTGCGCCGCGAGCTCTTGACGCAATTCATGCTCTGCCGCCGCCGTGGCAACAGTCAAATAGCCGATTTGTTTGAAATGGGTTGATTCGCCAAACAGTTCGGGAAACGCCATGTATTCTTTCCAGGCGACCAACGAGAGCGCAATTGTCTCTGCCCGCGACATGGAAAGCACGAGCATAGCGGCGCTGCGTCCCGACGAGCCGCTGCCAAGCAAATCAAGTTCGACCAGCGAAATGTTTTTGATACCTTTGGCGGCGAGATGATAGAGACAAGAGAGCCCCTGGATTCCGCCGCCGATGACGACGACATCTGCATTGGTACGCATCAGTTATAGTCCCTCGTTTCGATAGTCGCGGTTTGCCCACTTGACGCGCAACTGTTCGGTAAATTCTTTTTTGTATTCGGGGTCCTGGAGTTTGGGATAGAGAATTCTCCAGACTTGATCGGCGTCCAGGTCTTTGGTGCCCAAAATCTCCTGGACATATTCGTCAATGCGAATGTGGAATGCGCGTACGGGTGGAACACCGATCTCGTCGAGAATATCGGTCATGTGTTTGATATAATAAGCCATATCGGTCTCCGGCGCGGCAATAACCCATTGGCACACGAGATTGCCGCGAGTAAAGTCACCAAATGTCAGGTGAGATTATAACGGGGGTCAAGGAAATCGGGAAAAATTTGGGGGACGGTGTGAAAGCGTGTATAATCCAAAACCGAAAGAGAGAGAGGCAAGCGCACAGGTTTGCCGTCTCTCGAAAAATTTTTGGAGAGGTCGCATAGTCCGGTCTAGTGCGCGCGACTCGAAATCGCGTGTGGTTATGCCACCGGGGGTTCGAATCCCTCCCTCTCCGCCTCAGCAGTCAGACCGGTTGGTCTTGTTTGGAGAGGTCGCATAGTCCGGTCTAGTGCGCACGATTGGAAGTCGTGTGTGGTCGCAAGGTCACCGGGGGTTCAAATCCCCCCCTCTCCGTTCAATAAAGGTTGGAGACTGGCGAGGCGATGCATATCCTCGCTCCGGTCTCCAATTTCTTTGTACCCGACGCGTCGAGAGGTTCGGGAGAGCATCTCTGCCGAGCAGCTGACTTTACAAGAATTGTTTGAGAGGGCGTTTCTTGTGTAACTTTTTCTCTTGTCAAGTCTTGACAAAGACCACCATTTCGCTAAACTACCCGACAGTCGTGCTAGACGGGGAATTAGCGGCACCTCGAACTCTATCAAGAGGGACCCGAAATCCGCTATAGCGGGGTACAATTCCTTGCCGAGTAACGGGTGTATTGCACGGCGCGGCAGCGCAGCATTGAAAGCTGGATCCGGCGCAGCAAGGACCTGTGAACCCCGCCAGGACCGGAAGGTAGCAACGGTAAGCGGCAATCCTTGGGTGCCGTCGGGGCATCTGGCTGGAGCAAGCGATCCGCGCACGGTGGGACGCCCGCCGCAAAGCAAGGTGCACGACTTTTGATTCGCAAGATCAGGAATCACGCTCTCATATAGAATCCGCGTGCCGCGTTTTTTGCGCTCGGGGCTTTGGGTTGAACGTAGGACCCGCTTCTTGGCAAGGTGCGCGAATTCTATATCACCCATGAAGTCTGATCAAGTAATACCACCAACCGGCATTCCGCGTCGTACGCTGCCCCCCAAGCCGCCGACGCGCCAATTGCCCAGCAGACGAGCGGCGCCCCCCTCCCCGGCATTGCGACCCGCGCCCCCGCGCGGCAATCGGCGATACCTTGCCCCTGCCCCTGTCATTATCCCGTCGTCACGTCTCACCACCTTGTTTCCGTTCTTGCGCGATGGAAACCTGTTCCTGTTCTTGTTTGTTGCCGTTGCCCTTGCGGCGATGCTCTATTTCTTTCTCCTGGCGCAGACGCGGCTGACGATCCGAATCAATGATCAGGAGATGACGGTGTGGACTCGTCAACAGACAGTCCGCGATGTGCTTTTGGAGGCGGGAATCGCATGGCACGAAAAGGACATGATTCGTCCGGCGCTCGATGCCTCTATTCCCTCCGATGGCAACATCTCGATTCGACTGGCAACTCCTCTGGTTATTTCCGCTGACGGCGACACCCGGGAACGCCGCACCCAGGCAACCACAATCAATCAAGTCCTAGCCGAAAATCAAATCACGCTCAAACCGCAAGACCAGGTCTTTTTGGACGGGCGTCTGGTGCGCGCCGATGCTTCTCTCCCGCGGATTGCGGCGAGCGCGGGCGAGCCGGCATTGATGGCAGCGCAGAACAGCACCATTCACATTAGCATCACCCGCGCGCTGCCGATTACGGTGAACGACAACGGCACCGTCTCGACGATGCTGACAACCGAGAACACGCTCGGCACGGCGCTGACGCGCGCAGGTTTGCAGCTGTATATGGGCGACGCGGTGACACCCGACTTGACCACGCCCGTTACGGCGGGCGCAACAATCTTTATTCGTCGGTCGCGTCCCGCCTCGATCACGGTGGACGGCAAACTCATTCGCACCCGCACGCGCGTAGATACGTTGGAGCAATTGCTGGAACAAGAAAACATCAAGCTCGAAGGCAAAGATTATGCACTGCCCGCGCTGGACAATCCTGTGGTGGATTACGTCAATGTAAATGTTACGCGCGTGCGCGAGGAATTTATTACCGAGACCGAGCAGCTGCCATTCCAAACCAAATGGCTGCCAAACAGCGATTTGGAACTCGATCAACGCATGGTCGCCCAAACGGGCAAAAAGGGTGAAAAGCACCGTTTGTTCAAATCGGTCTTTGAGAACGGCAATCTGATCTCTACCGGGTTGGAGCGCGAGTGGATCGAGAACCCGCCACAAGACCACATCATCAATTACGGCACGGGGATCGTGGTCCGCGATTTGACGCTGCCCGACGGACAGGTTGTCCAATACTGGCGCAAGGTCCGCATGTTGGCGACGGCATATTCGGCGGCGACTTCGGGCAAGTCGCGGGAAGACCCCCAGTACGGACGCACACGGCTGGGTCTGCAAGCAGGGCGGGGCATCGTTGCTATAGACCCGCGCGTGGTGAATTTGTCGTCCAGAGTGTATGTGCCGGGCTATGGCGAAGCAATGGCGGGTGACACGGGTGGGCGCATCAAAGGCAAACGCATTGATCTCGGATATCCGGAAGACGCAATCGAAGGTTGGTACCGCTGGGTAGATGTTTACCTGCTGACGCCGGTGCCGCCCGCTTCGCAGCTGAACGTGGTTTTGCCTGACACTCCTGTGGAACGCACCCGTTAAGAGCCAAAGACTGACAGGCGACCCCTGTCAGTTTTTTTTCGTTATGACTCGCCCCACCCCGCCAAGACACATCCCGCGCAAACGGTTCGGTCAAAACTTTCTCACAGACCGCAATATCCTCCACAAAATCGTCGCGGCGGCAGAGATCAAGCCGACCGACGTGCTCCTCGAAATTGGACCGGGAAAAGGTCACTTGACGCGCGCGCTGGCAGAGACAAACGCGGAGGTGGTTGCCGTCGAGATAGACCGCGATTTGCTAAAAGATTTGCGGGCTGAATTTGCAGACGCGCCAAACGTGCATCTGCTGGAAGGGGACATTCTGGAACAAACGCCGGAAGAATGGCTGGCGCGAGCGAAATTGTCGCCGCCATATCTGGTGGTTGCCAATATCCCCTATTACATCACATCGGCGATTTTGCGTCACATGCTTGAAGCCAATACCCGACCGCGGCGCATTGTGGTGATGGCACAAAAGGAGGTGGCGCTGCAGATCAATGCCAAACCTCCGCACGGTAATTTGCTGGGGACGAGCGTCCAGTATTATGGACAGCCGCACATTGTGTTGAATGTGCCTGCCGGCGCGTTTTATCCGCGTCCGGCAGTGGACTCGGCAGTTGTTCGGATTGACGTCTACCGGTCGGAGGCGTCGAACGAGCCGGAACCATCGGCTGAACCGTCTGCCCGCCGGTTTTTTCAGGTGGTGCGCGCGGGTTTTGGGTCCAGACGCAAGCAGCTGCGGAATGCGCTGGCAAATGGATTACAGATTACGACGGATCAGGCAGCCGAAATGCTGGTGCGCGCCGGGCTTGATCCCGCGCGACGAGCCGAAACACTTTCGCTCGCAGAATGGAAGGATTTGGCGCGTCAGGGAATTGGAAAGCGGTCTCAATCGGTGTAAAATGCGCGCATTCTTTATTGAAAATTCTGGCGGAAAAAGTTTATCCTGGAATTGGAAGCGATGATGCTGACACCCAATCCCGCCCGACCGAACGCGCAGGGCAACCCCAAGGTCCTGGTTGTTGACGATGACCCTTTGATGCGCCGTATCGTTGCCCAAAGTCTCGAGCGCGCGTCATACGAACTGATTGAGGCGGAATCGGGTCCTGCAGGCATCCAGTGCGCGCTCCAGGAGCATCCTGACCTGATCCTGCTCGACGTCATGATGCCCGAGATGGATGGGTTCGAGGTAATTCGCCGTCTACGGTCGCACCCGATGACCCTGAGCGTGCCAATTATTCTGCTGACCGCGCTCGGCGAGATGAGTGAAAAAGTTCACGGCATGCAGTTGGGCGCGGACGATTACATGACCAAGCCGTTTGACCCGCGCGAATTGCGCGCGCGGGTCCAGGCACACCTGAAACGGAGCGAACAGTATCTCCAAAGCAGTCCTCTGACAAACCTGCCCGGTAATTTTGCGATCCAACAAGTGATTGCGGCGCGGCTCGAAACGCATGAACCCATTGCGGTAATCTATTTCGATTTGTCGAATTTCAAATCGTATAATGACCAGTATGGATGGATCGCCGGCGACAGACTCATCAAGCAGCTGGGCGAGCTGATTGTCGCCGAGGTGCTCCGTTCCGGCGACCCGGGCATTTTTGTCGGACACGTGGGGGGCGATGACTTTATCGTTGTCACCCGCCCGGAATATGCAGAAGCGCTTGGGCACAGGATTCTCGGACAGTTCGATGAGATGATCGTGGCCTTTTATTCGCCCGAAGACTATGCGCGGGGTTTTATCGAGGTGGTTGACCGTCTGGGTGAAATGCGCCAGGTGCCGATTGCAAGTCTGGGCGCCGCGATTGTGACAAACGAGCTGCGTCGGTTGGAACACCCGCTTCAGGTCGCGCAGATCGCGGCAGAGGTAAAACGCTACCTCAAAACGCTGCCCGGCAGTCAATTGGCGTTTGATCGGCGACGTGGGTAGGCGCGCGGCGCGTTCGAGAGACCGGGACCCATCAGCCGGGTCTTTTTTTTTTATCACGAGTCTACCACCGACACGCACTCGCGAGGTCCGGACTTGCGTAAAAACTATTCTCTAAACATCTATGGAAACGGAGTAGAGGATGCCCATTTACGAATATCGCTGCGGCAGCTGCAAACGCCGCGTAAATGTTTTTTTTCGGAGCATCGCAGCGGCTCAAGCAGGGACGCCGCACTGCCCAAATTGTGACAGCGCCAATCTGACGCGGCTGGTCTCTAAATTTGCGACGGTCAAGTCCGAAGAGGCGCGGCTGGACGCGATGGCGGACCCGTCGGCGCTTGGAGATGTGGATGAAAATGATCCCAAATCGCTGGCGCGGTTTATGAAAAAAATGAGCGGCGAAATGGGCGAGGAGATGGGTCCCGAATTTGACGAAATGGTGGGACGCCTGGAATCCGGCGAAAGCCCCGAAGAGATCGAAAAGTCCATGCCCGAAATGGGAGGGATGGGAGACGATGGAGGAATGGGCGGAATGATGGGTGGAATGGGTGGAATGGGAGAGCCGGGGGAATGAAAAAAATGGCAAACACAAATCGTGTTCGCCATTTTTTTCATTCCAAGGAAACACCGGCGGTCAGCTAGAATTTCTCAAACCGTTCGACGTTGGACACAAACACGACCGCGCCGCCGACCTGGACCTCGACGGGCGGCGGCATGTAGAGCTCGCCGGGCTCCATAACAGGGGGCATCGGATTGACGAATTGGGTGCGGGTCGTGCAGTTTTCCTTGATGATTTTCAACGCCGCATCCACCTGATTGTCTTCTACGCCGATAAAAAGCGTGCCGTTCCCCTCGCGCAAGAAACCGCCCGTGCTGCTGATGAGGGTGGATTGAAAGTTGGCTTCGCGCAGTGCATCGCTCAACGCGCCTGCGTCATCACTTTGGACAATGGCGACGATCAATTTCATTATGAAACCTCCGGGAGGGGAAGAAAAGCGAGACACATTTTGATTGCCGCGTAATCAAAATGTGTCTCGCTTTAATGATTTGGAAAGAGTGCGAAAGCGTCCAATCGTTCTTGCAGATCGAACTGCACCTGTTCGATAGAGCGCGTGCCGTCAATGCGGATCCATCGAACCGGATTTTCACAGAGCAGGGTCTCGTAGCCCGCGCGCACACGCTCGTAAAATTCGCGCGTTTGGGTGTCCATGCGGTTCAGTTCCTCGCCGCGCGAATGACCGTTGGCGCGCCGCGCCAACCCTTCTTCGATCTTGACGTCAATATAAAAGGTCAAATCCGGTTTCAGCCCGCCGGTTGCATAATTGATGACGTTTCGCACCATCTCGAGGTCCAATTTGCGCCCGTAACCCTGATAGACAAGTGTAGAGTCCCCAAAGCGGTCCGACACAACAACCTTGCCTTGTTCGAGCGCGGGACGAATGACCTGGGCGACGAGCTGCGCTCGCGCCGCGTTATAGAGCAGAAATTCGGCAAGGGGCGCCATTTCCTGATTCCGCATGTTGTGCAGGATCTCGCGTATCTGTTCGCCGATGGCGGTCCCGCCGGGTTCGCGCGTCACAACGATATTTTCTGCTCCATAGCGGGCGCGCAGATGTTCGCCAAACAACTGCGCCTGAGTTGATTTGCCGCTGCCATCCATGCCTTCAAAGGTGATAAACATGAGGGATCCTCACCCCTCCCTCTCCTTGGGCAGGAGACGGAGGTAGAGTTATCCGACCTCGCTGGCATACACCCGCACGCGGCGTTTGGGTTCTTTACCTAACGAGCGCGAAAACAAATTCGCCTGGCGGATGCGTTCGTGTTGAAAGCGACGCACAAATGCGCTTTGAGGCGCCAGCTCGACCGAATGCAAGCCGTTCAAAACGCGTTGAATCGCATCATCCGTTTCCACCATGGCGAGAGCAAAAGGGTCGTCTTTGGCTGTCACATCAAACAAATCTTCGAGGATGCCCTCCATCTGCGCGATAGTGTTCGAACGCAAAACATAGACGGGCACGCCCGCGCGTTCCGAGTCCACAATGGGCGCGGGGCGCTTTTTGTAATAGTTTTTGAGCGTCAACACCGCGTCCGCCTGTTCGGGCTCGCCGACAATGCGGATCGGGACGTTGAGCGCTTTGGCGGCTGTTTCGAGGCGGTCCTGGCTCACCCCGTAGGGATAGAGCGCCATGGTTTTGCGCGGCGCGCCGGGATCGCGGGCGATTTCCTGACGCTGGGGCGACATGGCGGGACGGTCGCCCATTTTGCCGTCCCCGCGCCCGCGTTCGCGCCGCGCCGAGACACGTTCGCCCTGTCGGGGCGCGACATACACGCGCGCTTCCGGACGATTGATTTCGATCTCTCCGGTCTCGACCGAGCGTGTGCGGATTTCGGGTGGGATGGGGCGATTACGCAAGAGCGCATCCACCGAGGCGGCGACATCGCCATGCACGGCTACACGGTTGCGGTCTTGAATTTCGACGAGAATGTCGAACGTCGGCGGCGCTTTGCGTTCGAGGATACTTTTTTGGGTGCCGCGGCGACGCGCCTCTTCATCGGAGAGCGTCACGCTCTGGATGCCTCCGACCAAATCCATCAGCGTTGGGTTCATCAAGAGATTTTCGAGTGTCTGCCCGTGCGCGGTGCCGATCAGCTGGACGCCGCGCTCGGCGATGGTGCGCGCAGCTTCGGCTTCGAGTTCGCGCCCGATTTCGTCAATGACGATCACTTCGGGCATATGGTTCTCGACCGCCTCGATCATGATTTCGTGCTGCAAGAGCGGCGTAGGCACCTGCATGCGGCGCGACTTGCCAATCGCAGGATGCGGAATGTCGCCATCGCCGCCGATTTCGTTCGATGTATCAACAATCACGACCCGTTTCGATTCGGCGAGCACGCGCGCCGCTTCGCGCAGCATGGTTGTTTTGCCAACGCCGGGACGCCCGAGCAAAAGGACGCTTTTGCTCGACTCGACAATATCGCGAATAATATCCATCGTGCCAAAGACGGCGCGACCGACGCGACAGGTCAAACCGACGACGCGTCCTTTGCGGTTGCGGATCGCCGAGATGCGGTGGAGGGTGCGCGGAATGCCGGCGCGATTGTCGCCCGAAAAGTCGCCGATGCGTGCTGTGATATAGTCAATGTCCGCTTCGGTGATTTCGTGTTCGGAGAGGTATCTTTCGCCGTGGGTAAAACGCGCTTCGGGTTTGCGCCCGAGATCAAGCACGATTTCGACCAGATTGTCGGGGTCGTTGATTTCATTGAGCGCCGCCTGAAACTGTGGCGGCAGCACCGAGGTGAGAACTACCAAATCGTCTGTGAGGGTTTGATCCATCAAAAGGTTGCTGCTCCGGTGTCACCGCGCGCGTGCTGCGTGGTGCGAACGGCGGGAATTTTTTTAGATTCAAAGACTGGCGCAAGCCAGGGGACCGACATCCGCGCCCGCACAGTCGTATGCTTGACCATGAGACTGCGGACCATCTGCCATTCAAAGCCCGCGGCTTGCAGGGCGGCGCGGATCCCGCCCTCATAGTCACGCACGCCAACATAGATCGGACGGGTGCGCGTTCTCGAGACGAGCGCGATCATCTCGGCGACCATTTCGTCGGCAAACTGCTGCGCGTCAGGATACAAATGCAGGCGCACCCAAGAGGCGAGGCGTCCGCGGGTAATCCGCACAATGCCCAACAATAGCCCGTTTCGTTCAAAAAGATAGCTTACCCCGTTCAAATTTTCCCACCAATCCTCCAGTTTTCCGAGCGCGTCTTCGGTAGTGCGCATCGCTTCGGCGTGCTGGATGGCGCCGGGCGTGACCTCTGCATACAGTCGCAGGACGTTCCACGCGTCGCGCTTGCGCATGCGGCGCAGGGTGATTTGCAAGTTTTTGGTTTCTCTGTTTGCGACGCGCTCAGCCGCCCGGTCGGGCGTCAAGAGGAAAATGTCCTCGCGCGTAAAGACCGAAAACCCCGCCTGCCGAAATACTTCTTCCGCGCCATTTCCGCCCGGCAGTTGGGCATATAGGCGTTGGACGCCCAGTTCGCCCAGACTCTTGGTCACCTCGGCGAGCAGCCGATACCAGGTCGTGACCGCGTCGGGGTCGTGCTCGAGCGAGGGGGCAATAAAGGTGATGTCAGCTTCCGGACGATTTTTGCGAAGACGCGCCTGGACAACGCCGAGGGCTTGCTGTTTGCGTCCGTTCGAGTACAAGACAAAAGTCTCTGCGCCCATGTTCCCGAACGAGACCCGCGACGCAAGCGCATCGGTCAACGGCGAGCTCGAAGACAGACGCACACGTTCCAGGTCGAGTTCCAATCCGTGCGCCTCCAACCCGGCAAGCGCACGCAGGTCATGCAGCACAGGAGGAATCATACCGATAATATTTTACTACGGGGAGGGGGGTTTGTAAAAAAACTCGCACGAATCGCAGAAAAACTTGCCGCACTCGGAAAATACGGGTGCGGCAAGTCCTAAAACCAAGAGAAATTCAGTCGGAAATGGTCTTATTTGTTCAACACGACATAGACGACGAGGGCAACCCCAATGGTAAAGGACGCCCACATGAGACCGACCGCCATGTTGCCCTTGCGAAGTTCCTCCCACTCGTTCAGCCCCGGGGTCAGGATGCTCAAAAAGCGGAACCCGATGGCGATGGCGCCCGCAAAACCAATCGCGGCGACGAGCGACCAGAGGACTGCAAAGAGCATGTTGAGTGCGATCGAAGCAAAATCGGGACCCGCGCCGGGGAGAGGGGGAAGACCGCCCTGCATAAAGTTACCCATGATGATTTCTCCTTGATTGGAATTTGGATGGTACAAAGACGAGTCCGGAGATCGAGCATCGAGCTTTATCTCCAAACAAATATCACGGGCTCATCCGCCCATGAAATTCTTGTTGTAAAAGTCCTTGAATGTCGAGAGCTTGTTGCCGTTGCGGTCCACATACTGCGCGTTCGCAAAGACCTTGTTCAAAAAGTCGGACGAAGCTGCCTTTTTGTCATCGTCCGATTTCGCCGCGCCAATCGCCTGGTAATAGCTGTCATAGGCGCTGGCAGAAGCCGGGAACATCAGCAGATTTTCCTTGAAGGGCACAATCACGACCAGCGTCGCCGCGTCCGGATAGTTCATCCGCAGAGCGGTCATGCCATAGACGATGGGACCCGTCACTTGATTGATATTGTAGGAATCGCCCAGGTCCACAAGCACGCCGATCTGGCTTTTCGCCTGGTCGAGGAACCCAACGCGCGTTGCTTGATAGCCCTGCGCGCTCAACATGGCAATGACATTGTCGGCGGGCTGGTCCGCGCTCCCCGTGCCGAGGGTTATCGTCCCTGCCCCGGAAATGCCGCCCACCTTGGCGGTAATTGTCACCAACCCATTTGTGCGCCCGGCGGTGAACACGGCGTCCGCCTGACCGTTCTCATCGGTCGAGGTCACGCGGGGGCGCACCGTTCCCTCGCCCGAACCGCTGATTTCGAACTCGATCTCGGCGTCCTGGATCGGCAGGTTTCGCTTGCTAAAAACCTCGACCGAGACAATCGCCTTGCTCGCGCCGTCCGCCGGCAGTTCCGACGGAGAAACAGTGACACGAACCGAGCCGACACTGCTGCTGTTTTTGGAGAGCGGCGGGTTTGCCGGACTGCGGTATGTGCCCGCGCCAAAATTCTTGTTGATAAAATCTTTGGACGCGCTGCCCAAATACTCGCCGGTCTCGTTATCATAAACATCTACGCTGACGACCTGGGCAAACGCGCCAAAGTCATTGTCTTGAAGATACGCGTCCACATCCAGCGCATCCGCCCAATACGCAATTTCGTATCGTTCGTCAAAGCGCAAAAAGGTATAGAGCGTGCCGGAATCGGGAAAGGTTTGGCGAAGTGCGGCAAGCCCATCCACAATTTGTTGGCTAGTTTCAGAACTGTACAGGTCCTGGCTGACGGGGCGCATGATCACAAAGGCAAAGAGGTTGCCGCTTTTGCCTTCCAATTCGGTGAATTCAATGACCTCATAGCCGCGTTCCTCGAGCGCTTGCTGTGCGTTAGATGCGGTATCGGACTGCTCAATGTCGCCTGCGTCCGCGAGCGAGAAATTACCCGAGGAAATGAGTTTACCGCCAACGCTAAAGTTCACCGTCCATTGTCCAGCCAACCCGGCGTTTGAGGTGCCCGCCACCCTGATAAAACGGCGCGCGACATTCTCGTCGCTGAACGTGTCAGCATCCACGGGATAGGTGCTCACGGTGCCCGTATCCTCGCCATACCACTCCGAGTCAATCGGCGTCCCGTCGGGCGCGATAAATAGAGTTTCGACCTCAAACTGTTTTTGCTGTGCGCCATTTTCCTCCACAATGGTCGCCCAGGCATAGATTTCGGGCACATCCGGCGCAAATGACGCGACATAGGTATTGTCTTTTGGGTCGGACGAAAAACTGTAATGCAGGGTGTAACCCGGCTTGTCAGTTTGAAGCTGCGGGGAATCATTATTGAATTCGCGGCCCGCGTCTCGACCGAGACGCGCCGAACGAATTGGCGGGTCGGCGTAGGTCACGCTCGAGAGAACCGCAATGGCTCCCAGCAGGGTGACCGATAACACGGCGCCGCGCAATAGCCATCGTGTCACAAAGAAACCTCCTTTGGGGTCAGCATAAAAGGAATGCATGCAGGAGTTTGAAACGCGCAATTCATTCTAATCTCCATGAGACATTGCTGTCAATGGGGTTGGGAGCGCGCTGCCAGAAGGTCACAAAACGCATCGGGGCTGACGGGAGACTCGTCCCAGCCGAGAGCTTGCGCCAGCCACACCAATTGCGGCGCATCAAGCGCCGCGCGAGCGCGGACCGACTCGGTCTTGAGGACCTCTGCTCCGCCGCGCGCAATGATCTGCCCCTGCGCCATGATGACAAATTCGCCAAACTGCTCGGCGGCAAAATCAATGGCGTGGGTGACAGCGATCACCGTCACGCCCAAATGTTTCCATTCCGCAAGCAGCGCCGAGAGACGCGCCAGCCCCGCCGCATCCTGTCCCGTCGTCGGCTCGTCCAGCACAACGATAGGAGTCTGCATCGCAACCACCGAAGCAATTGCCACCCACCGCCGCTGCCAGGGCGCCAGATCATAAGGGTGGGCATCCCGCCATTCTTCAAGTCCACACAACGCTAGCGCGCGCTTGACGCGCGTTTCGACCTCCCCGGCACCGAGGTCGAGGTTCATGGGACCGAACGCGACTTCGTCGCGCACGCGTGTTTTGAACAACTGGTCGTCGGGATTTTGAAAGACAAAACCGACGCGGCGCGCCAGTTGGGCAATCGTATGTTCGCGTGTATCCCAATCGCCAACGCGAGCGACGCCGGAAGTGGGTTTCAAGAGTCCGTTGAAATGCTTGACCAGTGTGGTCTTGCCCGCGCCATTCTGCCCCAGGAGAGCAATCTGCGAACCCGCGGCTATTTCCAGCGAGACGCCGCGCAGCACCTCGACACCGTTTGGATATGTGAAATGCAGAGCAGAGAGTGAGATTGCAGATTCCGGCTTGATGATTGGCGATTCCTGATTTTCGATTTTTTAATTTCGGTTTTCGGTTCCCACAACATGACGATTACCAAAGAACCGAGTAGCTTGTTCGAGGGTCTGAGGCAAAGAGCCAGCCGCAGATACAAGCCCGCGCTCTTGCGCAAGTCGTGCCGCGCGCGCATAGTATGTTTCGTTGAGACCCCATTCTTGGGCGCGGCTGAGAATAGCTCCAGATTCGCCGTCCGCCACCAGCGCGCCATGATCCAATACCAGAACGCGAGAGGCAAGCCGGGCAATCCACTCCAGCTTGTGCTCGACCATCACGATCGTGCGTCCCTGCGTCGCGAGCTTTTGAATCGTCCCCATGACCTCGCGCGTGCCCTCGGGGTCGAGCTGCGAAGTCGGTTCATCGAGAACCATGATCGGCGGGTCCATGACAAAAATCGAGGCAAGCGCAAGGCGCTGCTGCTGTCCACCGGACAGGGCGAACGGCGATTGATCGGACGCGCCCTCTAGTCCAAACAGGTCGAGCGCGCGGTCAACGCGCGCCTTGATTTCATCGTGCGGGACGCCCAGATTTTCCAGACCGAACGCCACTTCCTCGAATACCGAGAGTTTTGCGCCCGAAATCTGGTTGAATGGATTTTGAAACACCATTCCCGCCTGCGTGACCAGTTTGGCAAGGGGCGTTTCTCGGGTATCCGCGCCGTTAACATGCACAGAACCGCGCATCTCTCCTTTAAAGAAATGGGGAATGAATCCCGCGAGCGCATAGCAAAGCGTGGACTTGGCCGCGCCATTTGCGCCGACGATGGCGGTCACGCTGCCCGGCTCGAACGCGACCGAAACTTGCTTGAGCGCGAGCGTGGAGGATTCGAGATATTTGAACGAGAGACTCTCGACGGTGAGAATGGACATCAAAGGGTCACATAGAGCGTCGCGATGGAATAGAGCGCGAGGAGTATGGACGAGACCACGAGCAGAACGCGAACGATGCGTTGGAGTTGCGAGTCGCGCAGGACGCGCCAGCTGGTTTTTCGCAGCGGGGCGCGGAATGCTCGCGCATCGAGCGCCAGGGCGCGTTCTTGCACGTTTGCCAGTGCGCCATATACCAAAGGAGAAATGATCGGCACAAACGCGGCAAGACGCACGCGCCAGCTGCCCGTCGTCTCCAGACCGCGCGCCTGCTGCGCGTTCAGGATGCTCTCTGCACGCGTCTGCATTTCAGGCAAGAGTTGAATCGCAGAGACGACTATATAGGCAAAGGGATACGGCGCGCCCATCTGCACCAACGCTAACGCCAAATCCACGGGATGGGTACAGTAGACGACCAAAAGACCCGCACCCGCAACGACAAACAAACGCGTTGCGGTGACAAACGCAAACTCGAGCCCCTCGCGCTTGAGCGCCAGAGGTCCGATTTGGAAAATCACATCCCGCGCTCCGGGAAAGAAAAACCCCTGCACCAGAACAAGAGAAATGGCGATGGGCAGGATGACAAAAAAGGTCGTGCGCAAGAGCTCGCGCCAGATTCGAGCCCACACCGCGATAGGGAAAATAATCAGCACATAGAGTGCGCTAGAGAAAAAAAACCAGCGCACACTAAATGCGGCAACGATGAGCGCCAGTGCGACCGCCAGCTTGGTGAGGGGGTGCAGAGCGTGCCATACGGTCGCCCGGTCCAGGTAAAAGGTCTGAGACATTTTGATTCAAACAATCCCGATGTTACTGCGTAACATCGGGATTGTTTGAATTAGAGCGAATTCCTGTTTCGTTTAAGGGATAATTGTGGTACATTGAGATCTATGAGTGCTTATTCCACTGACCTGCGGGAACGCGTCGTTGCCGCCGCACACGATCCCAATTTGACCCAACCCG
>JADZCJ010000062.1 GCA_020851635.1 Anaerolineae bacterium | reverse complement strand
TGTCGAGAGTCATGCGTCCGAGGGTCGTGCCCTCGCCCTTGTCTTGCGCGGCGGGAGTAATTTTGACGTCAAAGTGTCCTTTGGCTTGATTGGGCACGGAATTTTCCTTTGAAACGCGTCGAGGTGCGGGAAAAAATCGCTCAGGAAACGCGAGCGAGGATTGTCCTGCCAGGTTGCTGTATGATGTGGAAATATTCAGTAGCGCTCACGACTCTCGCGAATCGCCGCGAGGATGTCATCCGTAGTAATCGGCAGGGAGATGCTTTGCACCTCAAAGGGCGATTTTTTGGGCTGGCGTTCCGGACGCAGGACAAAAATCTGTCCGTTTGCGTCCTGAAATTTGACCTGCCCGTCACGCAAGGCTTTCGCCAGAAAGGAGGCAAGTCGCTCACGTACTTCACTAAATGAATAGATTATCATCGTCTTACCTCAATCACGCGAATACCTTCGCGTTCGGATTCTATCACAAATAGAGTAGGTCGGTATTCATAGACACTTGCTGCACTTGTGGAATTTGTAAGGTCTGTAATTTTGTCGCGCCGCGATTTCTGCTTCATCCAGAGTCGAATATCCAAACCATCCGCCGTCTCGCTTCATCCCACCAAACCCTTTGAACTTGCTTCCAGAGTTGCGTCTATTGAATGAGCAGTTGGCAGTGTGGAGGGTGACACGCTTCATCACTTTATCTACATTTAACCAGAAGGGTATGACATTCTATTCTCTCTCCAAATCGCTAACCAACGCGGGCAGCATTCCAATGTTCTCCAGCTCGTAATAACCCGCGTGCCCGACGGGGCGTTCGGCATTTTCGTGCGCCCATGTGAGTTGGTGGGGAATATAGACGGCGGTCGCTCCGAGTTCGAGGACGGGCAAAATGTCCGAACGCAGGGAGTTGCCGACCATGAGAAACCGGTCGGGTGCCGTGTTGTGTTTGTACATCAAACGTTTATAGAGCGCGGGCGTCTTGTCGCTCACTACCTCGATGTGCGCAAAGTGCGACTCTAGCCCGGAGCGCGCCATCTTGGTTTCCTGGTCGCGCAAATCTCCCTTGGTGATGACGATGAGCGTATGAGTTGCCGCCAATCGAGCGACGATGTCGGTGACGTTTTCGATCAACTCCACTTGCGCGGTCAACATTTCTTTGCCGAGATCGAGGACCGTTTGAATGTCGGCGCCCGTGATGCGTCCCCGGGTCAACTCGAGCGCGGTCTCGACCATAGACAGGGTAAAGGACTTGATGCCGTATCCATAATGCCGGATATTGCGCATCTCGGTCCGGAAGAGGTGGTCGTCAATCCACTCCGGACTATGATATTGCGAGAGCAGCGTTTTGAACCTGGTCTGGGCATTTTGGTACAGATATTCGTTGTGCCAGAGGGTGTCGTCGGCATCGAACGCGATGATTTTCAAGCGTGACACGATGGATATTCCTTGTAGGCGCGAGTCAAGACCGTTCTATTGCTTGAATGCTTTCACCAGAGCCATCCATTTCCCCGCGTCCTGTCCCGGTTCAAAAGGGGTATAGAGCGTGATGCGGTCGAGCAAGCCGTCGTAGCGTGTTTTGACAGCGTGTGCGAGCTCGTCGGGCGGGGCGATGACGCAAAAATGGTCGAGCATTTCGTCGGTGATTTGCTCCGCCATTTCGCCCCATTCTTTGTGCGCGGCAAGCGATGAGAGTTTTTCGCCCGCCTCACCCCAACCGTGTGTTTCCATGACGGGACGATAGCTTGGGGTGGACGCATAAAAAGAGATTTGAGCGCGCACCATTTCCTTTTCGCCTTCATCGGTCGCGACAAAGATCGAAGACGAGAGTTGAATGTCTCGGCGCGAGCGATTGGCCCTGGCGAGTCCGATCTCGATGTTGGGCAAGATTTGGTCCCGCAAATACCTGGCTGTGTGGAACGGGTGGACGTGAAAGCCCTCGCACAATTCGCCCGCGACCTGACACAGTTTTTCATTCACGCCCGCGATGTAAATGGGAATGTGCGGGTGCTCGATGGGACCGGGATTGAAAAACGGGGTCATCAGCGTAAGTTTGTAAAACTCGCCGCGAAAATTGATGCGCCCGTCCCCTTGCCACGCTCCCCACAGCGCGCGAATCGCCAGAATCATTTCGCGCAATTTTGCGGCGGGCGATTCCCACACAGCCGCAAAACGGCGTTCAATGTGCGGTTTCACCTGTGTGCCCAGCCCCAGAATAAAGCGGCCATCGGACGCGGCTTGCAAGTCCCATGCCATGTGGGCGATGACGGTGGGACTGCGCGGGAACGCGACCGCGATGGCGGTGCCCAGTTCGATTTTTTCGGTGTGTTCCGCCGCCAATGCGAGCGGCAAGAACGGGTCATGCTGGGTTTCGCTGGTCCAGAGAGCATCAAAACCGATTTTTTCGACTGCCCGCGCCAGCGCGGGCATCTCACGCAAATTCGGAACGAGAGTTGCAGCGTCAATTTTCATGATTTTGTCCTGTGGCATCTGAACGGATTGTAGCATACTGCATCCCGGCATACCATTTCGTTCCCGGCGCGGCACGCTGCGGCGAGCGTGCCCTACAGCTGATTGTGAATCGGTTGGGCACAGCTTCATCATGTTGTTGCACTAGCGCCATGCTGTCAGCAAAGGACAAAGGAGTAACCCTCAAATGATGCCCTCGGGTTTCACGCCCAGCCGACCTCTCGTCAAGGTCTTGCTGTTGTAGAATGTCGCGCTCACGGTCATGGTATTAATCGGGCTGGCGCTTTATGCGACGGCGGCTCAAGCGGCGAATGACCCTCCGGTGCGTGTGTTTACTGCCGATGCGTATGATGTTCGCGGCGGCGGCAGCGCCTCGGCGGTGGATGGCGTGATCAACGGCACGACGCCGGACACACTGCGGACTGTCACCACCACCAGGCTTTCTGCCGGTCATCCCCACGTCTGTGTGGTGGTGGCAAGCGCAACGGCTCAATATTCGGCGGGGACCGGGACTATATTTTGGGCTTGAGCATGGATAATCCGGACGCAACCCTTGCCGCGTCTGACCGGCAAATCGAATTGTTCAACAACCCCGGTATCAATGACGATAGCTTTGAAGAAGTCAGCAGTGTCTATGCCTGGTATGATGTGAGGGGACCGCACACTTTTCGTTTTTCCACTCGCAAAAGTCTGCCGGCTGACGGCGACATGGTCGTAGATTCATCGAGCATGGCGATCATTTGTGTGAAAAAGAACCTCACAGAACTGGCCGGGTCCGAATCGCTCGACTCGGATTAGCCGATTGCTGCAACATTCAAGGATCGAGCACGCGGGCACAATGCCTGCGTGCTCGGTTTGGTTATGCGCCGTGTCTTGCCGCCGATGGCGGGGTTTGGGAAATTGAGAATGATGATGCCGATTATGCAGCAAGGACACGGAGCTCTTTATCGGCAGCGATGCCAAACGCGCGGGCATTGGCAAAGTACTCAAAGCTAAAGGATGTGCGTTCGCCCGCCCGGACGCCCGGGACGGGCACGAGGCGCGCGGTGAGGGGTTTGTCCAGTTTGACGGCAAGCGCGGCAAGGTCGAGCAAGAGGGCGCCGATTTCCGCTTTTGTAGTGTCCCCGGCGAGAGGAATCGTATCCAGACCCGTGCCGCAAACGGTCGAGTACAAGAGCAGCGAATCGAGCGAATAGGTGCCTTCGTGTGACCGCCGCGCCATCGTCCAATCTTCGAGCATTGGCAGCATCAATGTGCTAAATCCCGCGCGGGTGAATTTGGCGAGGCGCAGTGTGTCGGTGACAAAGGACGCGGCAAACAATGTGCCCCGCGTGCCAAAGCGCGCTCCGGTCAAGCGTTCCAGCGCGGTGGCGAGACTCGATTCCTCGACCGGATAGGGCGCCATCGAAAAATCAATCCCCGCATAGCGAATCCCGCTTTCTGCCTCGATCTGCTGTCCCCACGAATCGAGACGCGCGCCATGTGACTCTATCAATTCGACCAGCCGCACCTGCGCGGTTTTGAGGTCGGGTGCGCGGGTGAATGCATCCACGGCAAGGTCAGCCGCTTCGGTCGCAAACGCAAACGCGGGGGCATTTGCGCCCGCGTACGCCGTCGGGAAAAAAGGCACGCCGGCGGGCACGTTGGCGGCGGCGGCAAAACGAAAATTGCTCAGCCCGTCGGGGGACGCGTGTCCGAGCGAGTAAATAATGTCGGCGGCGGCGCACACGGCGTCAAAATCAATTCCCGTCTTTTTGGACGCGATCGAGAGCGAGACAAACAAACTCTCGACCTCCTGGACCAACGGGACAGCATCCGGGTAGAGTTCCGGCGACCTGAGCAGGAGCGCCCCATAGTCATAACCCAGTTGTCGGTAGGCGCGTTCGAATGCGCTTGCAAATTCGCGTGCGGGGACCCGGTTCAGGATTTCGTCCAATGGTTGTGCGGCGATGCGGGTCGTCTGCAAAACATAGCCCGCGTCTCGAGCGGAGGCGCGGGCGGTTTCGTTTAGCGCGGCGGCGCGGTCCAGCGTGCCATTATCGAGGTTTTCATCGAGCTGAACAAAGCAGGTGACAGAGCGAATGTTCATGGATATATAGATGTCCAGATTGCGTTTTCGCTGTCAAGCCGCGCAAAGCTTTGCGAATCCGCGAGGCAAGCTGATACAAAGAGATCTTGCGGGTTGCCGTCCACAGCCCGCAGCCACGATTGGCACGACGGTTAGCGCAAAGGTCCAAACAGAGCTTCGAGCCAATCTTGCCAAGCGGGGCGCGCGGCGTGTGTGGGAACCGTCGGAGGAGCCGGTGCAGAGGGTGCGGATGGTGTTGTCGCCGGGATAAAGAGGGTTTCGTCTTCTCGGGCGTAGTGCAGATCTACTCGCGCTTTTTTGGTGACCCAGTCGTCGGTGATCACGTCTTTTTTCAATTGTTTGAGCTGGGTATTGACCCGGTTGGCGTGCGCAAGTTCGGCGCTGGCAATCTGCGCCGCCTGCACGAGCTGCACGTTTTCCAGGATGCGTCTGCCAAAATCCCAGGTCATCATGAAAAGAACAGCAACGATAATGAGAACAGAAATCTGGACCAGCCCGAGAGATTTCAACATGAGGTGGTACCGGCAGCGTCGCAAAGAATAGAAACTATGACGCCGGTCCGCGCATCATACACCATGCGCGCGCGGCTGTCAATCGTTTTTGCGCCCGGTGATCATGGCTTGTGCAAAGTCACAGAATTTGTCATTTCGAACGGCGACCGCCCTTGTCGCCAGTGAGAAATGACAATTCCGATGTCAAGCCACTTTGCAGACGCCATAGCCCGGTGATCGGGGCTGCCATGTCGGAACGAGAGGGGTGTCATTTTCCGCGATTTGTGCCGCCCTGCAAGCGCACTTGATTGACTGTGCGTCATCTTTTTGGTTGCGAGTAGCGCACGCTCGCCGCAGCGTGCCGGGCAGGGAACGAAACAGCGTTCGTTCCTTACCATCGCAAAATTGTGACGCACACCCCGCTTGATTCGCCTACTTGACGTTAAAAAAATATTAAGGTATCATCTTGTTCAAGATGTCACGAACGAGTGATGTCTTTCTTGTCGAGTTTTCAATTATATTCCGGAGGTTCTCTCATGGCTTTTACAATTGCCGAGCCGTGTCTCAATACCAAAGATACTGCCTGCGTGAATGTATGCCCTGTGGACTGCATTCATCTACGCAAGGACGAAGACGGCTTTGCGACCACGTTTCAACTTTATATTGACCCGGACACCTGTATTGACTGTGGAGCGTGTGTGCCCGAATGTCCTGTATCGGCAATTTTTCCGAATGAAGATGTGCCGGAAGCGTGGCGCGAATACATTGACAAGAATGCGGACTGGTACAAGATGGCGCGAGAGGACTTTGACGCGAAATGGGGCGAACATGAAGCGGCAACCTATCTCGCCAAAGCTCAGGCGGAAGGTGTCAAGCTCGAAGGAGTCGTCGAAGGGTTCGATTACGCCGCTAATGGTCTGGAAGTTCCCGCAGAATAATGGGGCTAGTGCAAGAACATGATGAAATTGCCGAGTCAAGTGCTGGCGCGCGAGTTATAAAACCGGATACTCTACTACGCAATCTCATGTTGTTGCACTACTAGCAGGTTGTCGGAGTGAAATCAAATTATAGTTATTCTTGAGATACAACGACGCGCGTTCATAGTTACAAATGAGGTCTCTCCGACAACCTGCTAGCCGATCAAGTTTGATTGTATCGAGCTGTTAGGACGCTCCCCGCGGTGCGTCCTATTTTTTTAGGTGCGTATGCTGCATCGCCCCTCCAACACCGAACGCCTAAAATCATTGTTCTGGCGCGCGATCTTTGTTTTGTCGCGCCCAAACACATACCTGCTGATTGCGCTGGGTCTGCTCGCGCTGCTGATTATCGGGACGCTTGTGATTTGGGAATTCGAAACGCAGGGGGACAGCAAGCTGCCGCTTGCGTCGTTTGACGGCTCGTTTACATACATGCTTCAGAATGTGTCGGGAGTGTGGATCGGTTCGCAACCTCCCAGCACCGGTGGCGGGCGAGCATTTGCGGTGGTTGTGATTCTGATTGCCGCGGCAACCCGCGCCTTGTTGGTTGCCGCATTGGTTTCGGGTTTTGTGAATCGTGTTCTCGCGCAAGGTCAGGGCAGAGGGCGAGCTCGAATGGACAATCACGTATTGATTTGCGGTTGGAACTCGCGCGTCCAACAAATGATTGATGTGCTGCAGCGCGAAGCATATGGGGCGGGGGCGCCGATTGTGCTGCTGGCGCAATTGCCGCAGAACCCGTATCCTGAATCAAACATAAAATTTGTCAGCGGGAATGTAACACATCGCCAAGACCTCGAACGGGCGGGGGTCAAGACCGCGCGCGCGGCGATCGCGCTGACCGATGAGAGCGACCATGACCCGCATATGGACTCGACCTATGATGCGCGCGCGGTTTTGACGGTGCTGGCGCTCAAGGAGGCAAATCCGCAGCTGCACGTCGTGGCACAGCTGCGAGACCCGGCGAACCGTCAGCATTTCGAGCGCGCCCGCGCCGATGAAATTATTGCGAGCGCGGAAATGTCGGAAGGGCTGCTGGCGCGTTCGGCGCTCAATGCGGGCATCGGTCAGGCGTTTTCCGTGCTCTTGCGTCTGGATACTCCCCAGGAGGTATACGTTGTGGATGCCGCGCCGACACTGGAAGGCAAGACATTTCAAGCGGCGCTGGTGCACGAACAAATCCGTTCGGGCACAATTTTGTTGGGCGTGGTGGAAGGGGGCAAGCCGATCCTGTGCCCACCCTCACAATACCGCATTCACGGTGGTTCTCGGCTCATCGTGCTTGGCAATGTGCGTCCCAAGATGAGCTGAACGCCTGCCTGCCAAGCCAATGGGACCTGAATACGCCGAATACTTGTTTGATGTTGGTGGGACGTTGATCACGTTTGACGAGCAGCGGCGCGCAGAGGAATATGTCAAACGCGCGGCGAGGGTGGGGGTCATCGTCTCGACGGCAGAGACACTGCGCGTGCTGGACGAGCTGACACAGGAACTCCCCGACCGCCAGCGCGGCATTCAACTCTCGCTCCTGCCAGTATCTGCTCAACGCGCATTCTGGGTGGATATCTGGGCAGAGGGATTTTGCCGCATCGGTGTGCGGGAGGACGACGCGATTCGCTTTGCCGATGAACTGCTCGACCCCGCGCACGGAGGTGATTTACAGCGCGTTTTTGAGGACGTGACGCCCGCGCTGGACGCGTTAAAAGCGCGCGGCAAACAAATGGGCATCATTTCCAACTTTTCGCCAAATTGTGAATCGCTGCTGCGTCAGCTGGGGTTGGCGCACTACTTTGATTTTTTTGTCGTTTCGGGCATTCTGGGGATCGAAAAGCCCGACCCGCGCATTTTTGAGGCAGCAGTGAGCGCTGCGGGCAAGGACGCCGGCGCGCTGGTTTATGTGGGTGACAGCATTTTTCACGACGTGCAAGGCGCGCAGGCGGTCGGAATGAGCGTGGTATTGATTGACCGCGCCGACCGTTATCCTCATTTTGAAAGCGAATATGCCGCGCGGCGGATTCGCGATTTGCGCGAACTCTAGCAGGTTGTCGGAGTGAAATCAAATTATAGTTGTTTTTGAGATACTACGACGCGCGTTCATAGTTACAAATGAGGTCTCTCCGACAACCTGCTAGCGCAACAACATGATGAAATTGCCAGGTCAAGTGACAGCGTACGAGTTACAAGTCTCGATATGCTGCCCCGCAATCTCATGTTGTTGCGCTACTAGCAGGTTGTCGGAGAGACTTTTAAAGAATTAGAACTCTGCCCTCATCTGTGCGCTCTTGCCAGAGTTGTTAAATCTCGCAGTATCAATACAATAACTCGAATTTCGCTTCGCATTTTGATTGAGGATTTATGTCATCTAAACCATCGTCTCGCCAGGCGCAGCAAAGGGCTGATCAAGAAGCGCGAGCCAAGCGCCAAAAATATCTGTTAATTGGGGGTGGCGTTGTTGCCGCCCTGCTCGTGGTTGCGGGTTTTGTCGTCCCAACTCTGATGCCCCGCGCGCCGACCAGCACAGGGGCTGCGGCGTGCGGCAATCTGCTGACTCTCGAAGATGAAGGACGCGGGCATTTGGCTCCCGGCGACCCGGTCCCGGTCTACAAGAGCAACCCACCAACTTCGGGAACGCACAATCCAACCTGGTATCCTGCCGGCATCTATGACAATAACACCGATGTCACCCAGCTGATTCACTCGTTGGAGCATGGGTATATTATCCTGTACTATAACGGAATCTCGCAAGAAGAAATCAACTCGCTTGTCAATATCCAGCGCTCGGACTCGTTCAAAATGATCGTCGCTCCATATCCCAACATGGAGCAAAAAGTGGCGCTCGTCGCCTGGGCGCACATGCAAAATTGTGATGGGGTCAACGAGGCGGTGATCCGCAGCTTTGTTGCCCAGTTCCGCAATCACGGTCCCGAACAGGCGCAGTAAAATGCCCAAAAATTAAAAATGCTCCCCCGCCGGACCCGGGGGAGCATTTTTAATTCACACAACGAGGGTCCCTTAAAACGGCAGGCAAACCGGGGTGATGCCGCCGGTCATGATGCCGCGAATGGCAAGCCCCATGACAAAAAAGGACATGACCCCATAGATAATCATTTCGCGGTGACCCTGCGCCCCGCGCGTATAGACATAAACCGCCGCCCATGAGAGCGGGACGACGACGCCATAGAGCAGATGCAAGCCATCCAATGGGAATCGTCCCGTCAAGAGGAGCGCTATGCCAATCACTGCCTGCGCCAGAACGAGAATTTCGCCAATGACGAGCGCCCCAAAATAACTACCGGTCACACCCAGTCCGCGCAAAAATGCCAGCACGCCCCACACCCCCAGCCCAAACGCAAAAAATACGACCGCCAGCCCGACGCGGCAGTGCAAATCCGTCAGAAACATAAGACCTCGCTGCAAAGGAAATCAATTGTATTTGTAGTATAATCGCGTTCGCCCGCTGATTGGAATTTCTGACGCGCTGCCTCAGAAACGACCGGACAGACCACGTTGAAGAACCAGCCACCGATAGCTCACACCCTCGCGATCATAATTCTCTCACTCTTGATTCTTGCCGTTGTGATTCAATTTGCGCCCTCGGCGCAAGCGCCCGACAAGGGAAAGGATACCTTGACGACTCGTGTTGCGGCTGCGACCGTAATCCCATCAACCGTCGTGTCTCCCACTCGCGTGGCAGTCGCAAACCCTCCGGCATTTGTCGAACCCCGGACCGCCTCTCAATTTCTGTTTTTTAGCGCAGACCGCGACGGCTATCGCGAATTGTATGCGGCGACGCGCGACAGCATATCGGACACGACAAAATGGAGGCAGCTGACCGCGGGCTATGCGCCTGCCAAAGCGCCCGCGCTCTCGCCCGACGGCGGACGCCTCGCCTTTCAGTCGCGCAAGAATGGCAACTGGGAGATTTACGTCCTGGACCTCGAAAATGGAGAGATTGACCGGTTGACGAATGATCTCTCATACGACGGCGCGCCAAGTTGGTCGCCGGACGGGCGAGAAATTGCGTTCGAGTCATATCGCGGCGGTGATCTGGACATTTGGAAGATGGCGGTAGACGGCCGCGATCTCGAAAATCTGACCGCTGACCAGAGCGCATACGATTTTTCTCCCGCCTGGTCGCCCGATGGAAAAATGATCGTGTTTACCAGTTGGGCGGCGGGCAACAAGCAGCTTTATGTGATGGCTCCTGACGGCAGCGGACTGCGGAATCTGTCGGATGATCGTTTTCATAACGAGCAAGCGGCATGGTCGCCGGATGGCAAGCGCATTGTGTTTGTTTCAAACCGGGAAGGATGCGCCGAAACGGTCGAGGCAACCCTCGAACATCCGCCGCTGCAGGGCGCCGTGCCAAGCGGAAATTGCCAGAGGCGCGGCGTGTTTGTGGCAGACCTGGTTGGCACAACCGCCGCCAATGCCAGACTTGAGAATCTCGAGCAGCTCTCTTTTTTTGGATGGGATAGCGCGCCTGCATGGTCGCCGGATGGAGCATGGATCACGTTTGTTTCGGCGCGTCCCGCGCGTTCGTCGCTCTTTGTCGCGGCGAGTGATGGGGCGGGCATCGCGCAGGGTTTGAATGACGATAGAGTATGGATTTCGTCGGCAGTATGGAGTGGTCTCGACACGCTTCGGACCGGGACTGCGCCCGTGGTCCAGCCGCCGTTGTATATAGAAAAACCGATTCCCGCCGACCCTGCCGAAGGGGTAAAATGGGATTTTGTCGGACTGCGCGAGGTGTTGCTTTCGCCCTCGTATGGCATCGTTTCCAGCGCGGTCTCGGAATCGTTCCGCGCCCTGCGCAACCGCGTCGTGTCCGAGTCCGGCGTTGATTTTTTGGCGCAATTGTCGGACATGACGCGCCTGATCACATATGTCTGCGACAATACATGCGACACGCTCTCGTGGCACAAGTCGGGGCGCGCGGTGGATACATTGTTGACCCTTGTGCGCGGCGATCGCGAGACGGTCTTGCTGGTGCGCGAGGATGTGAACGCCGAAGTACACTGGCGCGTCTATTTGCGCGCTGCCAAGCAGGATGGCTCGCAAGGCGAGCCGTTGACGGAAGCGCCGTGGAATATTTCGTTCAATGCGCGCGCCAATGCTGCGCCCGGGCTGGGTGGGCATCAAGATGAGGTTGCGTATGGTTATTTTGTGGATTTCACCGAACTGGCGCGCCAGTATGGCTGGAACCGCATTTCCTCGCACGACGATATTGACTTTGACTGGCGGAACAATCGCGAGGCGCTCGAATACTGGCACTTTCAAAAAGAGGACGGGCTGAATTGGTGGCAGGCGATGCTGGAAGTGTATCCGCCGGACCAACTCGCCAAGACGTTTGATTGGCAAAAGATTGTGGACGAGTTGAAACGTCCCCCCTCCCGCACATATCTAAAAGATGTTCCCCCCGCGCCGAATGCGTGGAAGTGGTTTGCGCTGATTCCGCGGTGATCGGCACGACCAAGTTGTGAATTTGCCGTCCCGGTGTTTATGATGGACCTCGCACAGCAAGAAAAGCGCAAGCACGTCCCCTGGGGCGCGGCATTCCTGGCGGCTGCCGTCGTCGCGTTTTTGATTTTTCCCTCGCCGCTGCTCACCAAGTTCTATGCCGTTGGTTTTGGCATTTGTCCCCAGCGCGGAGGACATTCCTACTTTATGGGCGAGACTCGGCTGCCCGGTGAGGATGCCCTGCGCGCGGCGGTCCCGCTTCTCGGCGTGGTCGCGCCCACCGAAGCGACCAAGCTGCCCGTCGAAGCGCGCATGTACGGGATGTTTGCAGGTTTTTTTGCGACGTGGGTGTTTTCGTTCCTGATCGGGCGCGGGAAAGCGGCGCTGATGCCCAAGCCGCTCATTCTCTTTATCTATTTTGTGTTTATTGTGGTGATGGCGGTTGACGGGGTGAATGCGACGTTCTCGGATTTGAACAAGGCGGGGCTGCCGATTCCTTTTGCCTATGCGCCGCGTCTCGACCTCCGCTTTATTACGGGATGGTTGTGCGGCATCGCGATGGCGGGGATTGTGCTGCCGGTGGTGAATTATTGTTTGTGGCGCGACGCCCAACCGCGCGCCCTTTTCGAGCGTTTGCGTGAGATGGCGCCGCTGGTGTTGTTTGGGATTCTGCTCCTGGTCATGATGGCAAGCGGTTCGGGTCTCTTGTTTTATCCCCTGGCAGTCCTCGCCCCACTCGGCATCCTGGCAACGCTCGCCGCGCTGAATGTTGTGCTGGTGCTGACCCTCGGTCGTCGCGAACGTTTTGCCTCCAACTGGCGCGAGGCGTTGAACCCGCTTGCGATCGCTCTTGTTCTCTCTGTCGTCGAATTGGGCATGTTATCTCTCGTCCGCTACGCCGCGTTCGGGTGGGGCGAGATTGGATAGGGAAAGAACAAGCGTCTTGCGTTTGAGGAAAATGGACAGAGGGCTGGATGAAACTTGATCCAAGACGCCAACTAATGTCTTTGCTTTCTGGCACTCTTGTTCTCTTGCTCGGGATTCTGGCATTCTTGATTTATCAAAGCAGAGCGGTAGAAAAAGCGGAAGCAGGGACGCTGGCTCCCGATATTGCTGTCGCACGCGCGTTGACCGTTGCCGGGGAATTTGATTTACCCTATGGTGGGCTACGGGGTAGACCGACCGAGATCTATGGTCGAATCATGACCTATGCGGAGGCAAACGACCTCCTTACAGGTCGCCCGATTGCGCCTAATTCACTCGAGATAGAGCTCGCGGATAAACAGGTTTGGCTCATTTTGTTTCAAGGAAACATCGTTGAGCATGTGCCCCCTGTGTCTGATGGTAGTATTCCTGAAAAGCAAGTGCAGCACAGTCAAATGACGGTCGTCTTGGATGCTTTTACCGGAGAAATGCTTCGAAGGACCTTGCTCGCTCCTCTGATAAAGTTTGACGTTCGAACTCTGTCGGAGCTGCCTTATCCGGCCGAGTCCAGTTTTGTGGTATTTCCAACGCACCCCATACAAACAGCCGAGCCGCTTCCTTCTGCTACGGCACCCGCCAATTAAGCCGTTTCCGGTATGGTACCCGGCTAAATCCAGCCGACATTGTCGCTCGACACAGGGACACAGCATTTTTGCCAGGTCCCTTGTTTTTTGCGCAGGGTGCATTTCAGTTTAGGGGCGAATTGTAAGCGGCATGCCACACTTCATCGAAGCGACCACTCATAATTGCGGCGCGAACGGGGAGCAAGCGTTCTGCACCCTCGCGACTCCACCGCATGCCTGCG
>JADZCJ010000061.1 GCA_020851635.1 Anaerolineae bacterium | reverse complement strand
GTTGATTTTGAATCTAAAAACCTGCGCGGTGGGGCTAAGTTGGTTCGCCCGACCTCGCTGGTTTTGAACACAAACTCACTCTACGCGATGCGTGTAATCGCCGGAATTCATACCCGGGACTGGGGGAATGCCAGATAATAGCTCTCGGCGTCAAAATAAAACAACTTTTGCATTTCCGTCTCGAAATCTTGTGCGGGTTTGAAACTCGCCATCGTTTCGATCCGGTTCCACGCAAAACGGTACCATTCGCGGTCCGAGACTTGGGCGAGCGGCGGCAAATCCGGCAACGGCATTTCGTCGTGCCACGATACGTACAGGGTAAAGGCAGGAAAAATATGTGTATAAACGATTTCGTAATCGCACATTAGTTTTTTCTGCCATTGCTTCCACTTGTTCAACGATCCTTCGATCACGGTCGAGCCGAAATAGCCCGCGTGCCCGTCCCCCGGCTTGAGCAAGGTCAACCCTTTTTCCACAAACAAGAGCAACCCCTCGCGCGTTTCCGGAGGGTCGCAGACGAACGTGTCGAACGTCCCCCCAAATTCAGCAGGCAGGCGTTTGGTCAAGTCTTGCTGTATCACCCGAATCGGCAAATTGCGCGCCCGGGCAACGTCCGAAATAAAGCTGCACAGGCGCGAGTCAATTTCAAACACCACAATTTCCTGCGGTTGTTTTGTCAGCGCCAGCGCAATGCTCGTCAGGTCATCATCGCCCATATGCGCGACACGCTTGCCCGTAATATCTCCCAGCGTAAGCATCCACGAGATGCGCCGAAAGGTAGATTCAGGGGTCATCTCGCCCTGGTCCAGGTCCGGGTTCTGGTTTGTCGGGCTTGCCTTGAAAATCTCCAGAAAGGTATCATACTCGGAGCGCAGGGGTGACCAATCGCTCCCGCTTGTCCCGCAGGTCGGACATGCCAGTGTCGGCACGGCGTGCGCGCCCACTTCGTCCGCCAGCTGCTGTCCGCGCGGCGTCAATTCGGTCTTGTCTCCCACATATTTTATATAGTCGCCCGCTTGAAGTTCGCGCAAGATATTTACCGCAAACGGAAAGGGGATGCGTGCCCGCGCAAACCAGTCCCAGGGCGCGTTGTCCGAAAGAATCGCGCGTATGATTTTCTGCACATCCATCTCGGTAATGTGGTCGGGCAATTTTGTTTTTAACGTTTGATACTCGCCCAAGTTTCACCTCTTGAATTATGTGATTGGTCTTTGCCTTGTGGCGCATTGCGCTTTGGGCGGGCTGCTTGGCGCGGCGTAATTGCCACCCCATGACCGCCCCATCGGACACCCCCAAAAGAGCGTCATACAAACCCGTTGTAATCAATGTCCCGTATGTCAATCATGCTACGGGGACACGTGCGATAGTGACATGGCTTCGGGCACGACGGCATCGCGCATTCGCCCGCGCGGAATCTTGATATATTCAGTGTCTCGGGGGCGGAAATGTTCTTCCAGATGCTGCACAATCTTTTGTGGGTCGGCATCTCCGCACGTAAACACGTCGAGCGCTACATAGCCCAACTCGGGCCACGCATGCAGTGACAGATGCGATTCTGCCAACAGGGCGATGGCTGAATACCCCTGCGGATAGAACCGTCGCACGCTCAAATCCAGGAGGGTCGCCCGCGCGCTGCGGACTGCCTTTTCAATCGCTTCCGACAGCCCGTTCTCGGATTGCGCGTTTTCACAGTTCCAGAATTCTGCAATCACGTGCCGTCCCAGCCCCGTTTGTGCCTGCTCGGCGCGCATGGCGGACGCATTCAAAAACTCTTGCGGGATTGCAATCGGCGACTGTGCTTTGTCGCGCGCCAGCACTGCCCATGCCTCGTCAAGGGATTCGGCATCCTGGTACAATTCATCACGCGGGTTGCTGTCATAATCCGCGGGCGGCACAAATTCCTTTAGCGTTTCGACGCGGAAAAACGAGGAACGATACCAGGGCGCGCGTGGGGGTAACGCCAGAGGCGGAAAATCCAGACCTATCCGGCTCATTCCGCCCGTGTTGGCTTCCATCCCCGTCCCATATACGCTAAACGGTTCGCTGATATGCGTAAACACCAGCGCATGATTCTGCAGCAGGTGGCGTTCCCAGAGATTCCATTTCAGCATGGATGCTTCGATCAACGTGACGCCAAAGTAGCCCGCGCGTCCGCCGCCCGGCGCGAGCATCGCCAGCCCTTTTTCTACAAATAGCAGCAGCCCCTGAATTGTCTCGGACGGGTCGGTCACAAAGGTATCAAAATGCGCCCGCAGTTCTGCGGGGAGGCGTTCGCGCGCATCGTGTTGAATCACGCGCAGGTTCAGGTGTTTTTCTCTTGCCACCTGTTCGATGAATTTGCACAGGCGCGGATCAATCTCCACGACCACAATCTCGCGCGGCAATCCTGTCAACGCAAGCACTAGACTCAGCAGGTCATCATCACCGAGCAACAGGATCTTTTGGTCCGCCACATCCCCGCGCGCATACATGAGCGCCATCCGCCGAAATACCGATTCGGCGGTCAATGCTCCCTGGTCATACGTTGCCTCTGCGGGTGGGCGCATTTTCAAAAGGGGCAGAAATTGGTGATACGCGTCGTGGAATTGTTCAAATTCAAACCCGCTTCCCGCGCAGCGCGGGCATGTCACATCCCGGGTGCGCGCCACCCGCAATTCACGCGCAAACGCCTCACCTTGTTCGGTGAGGCGCAGATCCGACTTGTCAAATTCAACCAACTCACGTTCGCGCAGTTTCTGCAAAATGTCCAACAGATCGGCGAACGGCACATTGGCATGTCCCGCAACTTGCCAGGCATCAGAATATTCGAGTAGAGCGCGCATCACTCGCGCGATATCGTCACTGCCCGCGCCTATCACGCGCGAGAGGTCCGTCATTTTCATTTTTTATCGCTGACCCGTGGGTTATGCGGAAATCTCTCATAACACACCAATCATGCTCTTGTGGCGTTCCGTTTCAAACGCTTGCGTAAATCGTCCCATTCCAACGTGTTCAACACATCCGCTTTGGTTACCCAGCCGCGCCGCGCCATCGCAATGCCCCAGCGCAGATCGTCAAACCCATCCGGATTGTGTGCGTCGCTGTCAATGACCAGCTTGTTGCCGAGTTCGACCGCGCGCCGCGCGTTCACATCCGTCAAATCCATGCGTTCGCTCGAACCGTCAATCTCCAAAATCGTGCCTGTCTCGACCGCTGCGCGAAACACGACTTCCAAATCCAGCGCGCTGGGTTCGCGTGTGCCGATCAATTGCCCCGTGGGGTGTCCAAAAATATCAACCAGCGGGTGATGCAGCGCCCTGAGCACGCGCTCGGTAATTTTTTCGCGCGATTGATTCAACGCGCTGTGGGTGGTCGCGATTACGATGTCATAGCCCGCCAGCAAATCGTCGGGTTGGTCCAGCGTGCCATCCGCGCGAATTTCGACTTCGACGCTCTTGAGCACCCGAAACGCGCCTTGATATTCGTGATTCAGCTTGTCAATTTCTTTCCATTGCTCGCGCGTCCGTCTTGCGTCCAACCCATTCGCCACGCCCAGCCCTTTTGAATGATCGGTGATGGCAATGTATTTTAAACCGCGAGCGCGTGCGCCTTCCGCCATTTCACGGATTGTCGCCGCGCCGTCACTCCATTTCGAATGGCACTGCAAATCGCCCTTCAAATCTTCCAGTCTGATGAGTTTGGGCAATTTGTGCTGCTGTGCCGCTTCGATTTCACCTGTCGCTTCACGCAGTTCCGGCGGAATCCAGTCCATGTCGAGCAATTCATACACCTGCTCTTCAGTCGCGCACAAAATCTCTTTTTCCGATTTGATGCGCGTAAAACTCCACTCGGAAAGCGACAGCCCCTTTTTCAGCGCAATATCGCGCGTTCGGATATTGTGCTCGCGGCTGCCCGTAAAATATTGCAGCGCCGTGCCCCAGCGTTCGGGTTCCAGCACGCGCACATCGCACTGGATCCCGTTGTGTGCGACGATGGTTGCTTTGGTCGGACCATGCCCGAGGACCTCGCGCACCTGGGGCAGTTTCACAAACGTTTCGAGCACGAGTTCGGGCTTGTGCGACGCCACCACCAGATCCAAATCGCCAATAGTTGGGCGCAGACGCCGCAAACTCCCCGCGGGCGAAATGTTCTTGATCGCGTTCCCGGTTGCCGTCTCCAGCGCGGCGATCAGTTCTTGCGCGAAATACGCTGCCACCGCAAGGCGTACGCGTGTCGTGTGCAGCCCGATGGCGCTGATCCCCTGTTTCAAATTCTCGATGGTCTTGTCGCCAATTCCCGGCAAATTCTTGGCGGGGTCTTCCAGCGCCGCTTTCAAGCCATCCAAAGTCGTAATATTAAAATCCTTCCAGAATTTCGAAACCGTTTTGGGACCCACTCCCGGGATGGCGAGCATGTCCACCAGCCCCTCGGGAATCTGGGCGCGGATTTTCTCGTAATAGCCCATTTGCCCGGTCCGAAACAGCTCGTCCAATTTTTCTGCAATCGCTTCGCCCACGCCGTCAATTGCGCGCAGATTGGCGGGATCGCCCTGCCACACATCCTGGATCCCCCGCGACGAATGTTCAATTACGTCTGCTGCGCGTTGATAGGCGATAATCTTGAAACGGTTTTCGCCCTCGATTGCAAGAATGTCGCCGATGCGGTCGAGCAGCGCGGCGATCTCCTGGTTTGACCAGCGGCGGGTGGACGTGATCGGAAGCAGTTCGCCTTTGCCCTTTTTGGACTTGGGCGCTTTTTTCGAGTCAGACGCTTTGGGTTTGGCAATTTCGCTTTTGCGCGGCATAGAATGTTTCGCCCTCGCTGAACGGCTCTGTATAAACAAAAAGCATTTACGTGCCGAGAATTAAACTCGTCGCAAATCACATGACACAGTTTACGAGTTCTGTGCCGCTGCAACCGTGCGTGAGCCGAATGTTCGGCGCGCAAATGCTTTTTCTGAAATTCGAAACTAATTTCCGGTCTTATTATAGGCGTGTGCCGTCAAATTGCAAGAGACTTGGCCCGGTGATTACCCGCATCGCGTAGAACAAGTTGATGTTCAAAACCTTCGAGGTCTTAGACCTCGAAGGTTTTGATCTTTAGGCACTTTGCGCCACGTATGGAATACGTATTTTTACAAAAATACGTGTGTCACGTATTTACATCTTTGCCCTCTTGTCCTACTATCCTTGGTAGAGCGCATGACATTACGTCTGCAATACAGACGTTTGCGGTGCGATGCGGATGCTCCGGCGCGATGCAAGTGTGCCATTGCGATGCGAGTGTTCAATTGCATCGCAACCTTGCAACCGCCCATCTGTTTCCGCGCCTGCGCGGGATCGAGTTTTTTTGATTAATCAAACAATCATACAGCGCCCTATTTATCGGCGCTTGCTGAAAAAAGAATCAAAGAAAATCAAAAGAATCAAAGAACACCCGGCTTGTGTGTTCGCCCACCTTGCGTTGTTTCAAAAAACGGGTACGCTATAGGTATCTCTCGCCTTCCGGCGTCAAGCTCAAGATCCGAGGTACCCTGTGCTCTCTCCTGTAGAAAACCTAAGCGACAATCATATCCAATTTCTCCGACAAACTCTCGGCGCAGAATTTGTTTCGACCAACGCGTCCGACCGCGAATATCATTCCCACGACCAATCTTTTCATCACCCGCATCTGCCTGCCGCCGTCGTTTTTCCCGATTCGGCGGCTCAGGTGAGCGCGGTGCTGAAATACGCGAATGAACACCTCATCCCCATTACGGGATGGGGCGCCGGCACGAGTTTGGAAGGGCACACCATTCCGGTTCTGGGCGGCATCGTTATTGACTTGATGCGTATGGACAAGCTTTTGCGGGTCTATGACGATGATTTCCAGGTGGACGTACAGGCGGGCATCAAATACAAGGACATGAATCTCAAACTCGCGCAGCACGGCTTGTTTTTCGGTCCCGACCCGGGCGCGAACGCCACTATCGGCGGCATGATCGCCAACAACGCGTCCGGCACTCGCACGCCCGGTTACGGCGCGACCAGAGACAACGTCATGCGGTTGGAAGTGGTCCTTGCCAACGGCGAGATCATTCAAACGGGCACTCGTTCCGTCAAAACGTCCAGCGGCTATGACCTCGTTCACCTTTTTATTGGGTCCGAAGGCACGCTTGGCATCATTACGCAGGCGACGCTCAAACTCTATCCACTGCCCGAACATTTTAGCGTGGTCATTGCCTCATTCGAGGATATTGAGGGCGCGACCCGTTCGGTTTCCGCCATCATGGGCGCAGGACTGCACCCCATTGCGCTCGAATTTCTCGACCCCTATTCCGCGCGTGTGCTCAACACGACGGGTGAATTTCGCCTGCACGAAAAACCCACGCTGCTCATGGAATTTCACAGCGCGACGTCTCACGCTATCGAGCACGAACTCGCGCTCGCGCAGGAATTGTGCAGCGACAACGGCTGTATCTCTTTTGAAGCGGGGGTTGGGCGCGCGGAACGCGATCGCTTGTGGAAGATGCGTCATTCGCACTATGAGGTTCTCGTGCGGACCCATCCGGGCATATCGTTCCTCGTAGGGGATGTTGCCGTTCCCATTTCCAGGTATCCCGAACTCGTTGCGGCGTGCGAGCGTGAGCTCTTGACCCTCGGTCTCCGCGGCGCGTCCATTGTCGGGCACGCCGGCGACGGCAACGCGCATCCGGTCGTGCCCTATCTGCCGGGTGACGACGCAAGCCATGCCCGCGCCGAACAGGTCTTTGCCAACATGGTCCACATCGCGCTGGAATTGGGCGGCACCGCCACAGGCGAACACGGGATCGGCATCGGCAAGATTCCATTTATGGCGCAGGAACACGGGAACAGTCTCGCCGTCATGCGCGCCATCAAAAATACGCTCGACCCCAACGGTATTTTGAATCCGGGAAAAATGTTCTAGGGTTTGTTGGCATTTGTCGGAGCAGCCAGATGGGCGTTGCGATAATCAGCAGAAACGCGAGATACCGCGACGTCAATTTATTCAAGCACGAAAAGATGTGCCGGAACTGTTTCAGTTTGTTCACATAACATTCTGCGACGTGACGCTACTGATCGAGATGCGTATCATAATAACGCGACTCGTTCCAACACTTGCGCGCGGGCAGCACCGCAGCGGAGTGCACACGGATGATGGTGCTATTCAAGACCAGCCACTCTAGATCGGTGTGGAGAGGAACTGCTGATGCATCCGAACCCAATTCAACGCCTCGCGCCATCACGTCAGATGGATGGGCGTTGTGGAGACGCCTTGATACCTTCCTGATAATGCTTACGCAGTTGGAAAAAGAAGTGGACCGTCGCGCCGGCAAATTCTTTGTCATTGATGTGCGCGTCGACCTGCTCCAATTTCACATCAAGAGATAGTTCTCGCTTCAATGTATCAACAAATGCAAGGTTGGATTGCTCGTCAAACAGAGGACGTCCTGCACGGTTTTGCATACTAAAGCCGCGCATGGGCACGATAACGCCGCGCGGTCCGTGTCCAGCGTTGAGTTGCTCAGCGATATAGTGCGCCACAGCAGACATCTCTTCGGGTGTGGTCCGAAAGTGCGTGTGTGTCGGGGTGTGACGAACATACGGGCGTTCCCGGAGTTCGACAGGAAAAGAATCATTCCACTCGTGCAACCTTATGTCGGCACAGCCGGGAGCGACGACCTGGGGAATGCCCATTTGCCCCGCCACACTCATGCGCCCCGGCATCGCAGGCATCAAACCACCGAACAGCAGATCTGTAATTTCGTGTGGTGAAAAATCAATTACCCCGCTAATTTTTCCCTCGCGCATTAGCTCTTCCATCGCCTGACCGCCAATCCCATTGCAGTGAAATGCAATCACATCCAAACCGGCTTGTTCCAACTGTTCTTTGACTGCCATGACCCCGGGCGTGGTCACGCCTGCCTGTGTGATAGCGACCAGCTCGCGCAGCTCCTGCGGAGGTAGTTCCACTTGTGCCATTGCACAAACCGCGGCGGTTGCCTGCGCGATGATGCGCCGCGTGATGGAATTCAAGCCGTTGATGTCGGCAACAGAATGGATCATGGTGACATCTTTGGTCCCGACGTATGGACCAAAGGGCGTTTTGCCGCAGGCAACCGTCGAAACCATCACTTTGGGAACTCCAACCGGGAGCTCGCGCATGGCGGCGGTTGCAATGGCAGTGCCTTGCCCGCCGCCGACCGCAATCACTCCATGTGCCTTGCCCTGCATATACAGGTCATTCACAATATGGACCAAGCCTTTTGTCATTTGGTTTTGAATGTGGGCTTTGTTGTTCGTTACCTGCAATTGCGCAAGCGATTCGCCTGCTGCGGCGACAACTTGCTCGCGCGTGACATCAGCATGGCTGGCAGCGAGTCCTGATGAACCGGGGTCAATGACGATCGGTGTGTGTCCGGCTCTTATGACATGTTCGCGTATGAATTCGACTTCGACGCTTTTTGTGTCAAGTGTGCCGATTATGAGAATGTTCACGAGATTGCTCCAACATCGGTCTGCACGATTGGACGCAGGTTGCGCAACGAGTTTATGTCGGGAGTGGGTCGAACGGCAAACCCATATTCTTGATCCAAGCAAACGAATTTTCGGTATGTCCCGTTGGCACGTATTCCAATGAGATAAAACCATCATACGCAGAGTTTGACAATTGTCCCAACAGATATTGAAAATTGATCTCGCCTGTGTCTGGTTGATGCCGCCCCGGGTTGTTGGCGAGTTGAATAAAGCCGATGCGGGAGAGATTGGTACGAACGGTCTCGGCGAGTTCACCTTCCGAGCGCTGCATCTGGTAATAATCGTACTGAATTTTCAGATTGGGCGCGTTGACTGCGTCCTGTAGTTCGATCGCGCGTTGCGTGGTGGTCAAGAGATATTGCGGATGCGTAATTGGGTTCAGTGGCTCTAACAGCAACATGATGTCAGCCAGTGCAGTCACCTCTGCTGCATAATGTAAATTCGCAAGCAGTGTCCGGTGCTGCTGCGCGAGGGAATAGTCCGGTTCGCGATTGCCGACGGGGCAATTGAGCTGGCGACAGCCAAGAGCCCGGGCGATTTCCACTGCGGTGTAAACGCTCCGACGAAACTCGTCCTCTAGCCCGGGATGGGCAGCAATCCCGCGATTTCCATTCGTCCAATCATCTACAGGCAAATTAAAGTGAATGATACGGACATCAGATTCGCGCGCAGCGTCCAAAATCGCGGCAATATTTTCAGAGTATGGAAAAGGATTATGAAATTCGACGGCACGAAAGCCGCAGGCGCGGGCGCGCGCAAAACGTTCGAGAAAGGGCGTTTCCGTAAAAAGAAAGGTGAGATTGACAGCGAAAGACAACACAATCCGTTACGGTCAGAGAGTAGGCAGCAATGCCTGAAGCGAGGGCCAGAGTTTGGCAACGTAATGATATCGGTCTGGGCGAACGTGAATTTCTGCCCAGACTAATGGCAAAGCTGTAACACTCGATGAAATACGCTCAACACAGAGCACCTGCGCATCCTCCGACAAGTCGAGAATCATCCGGTCAGACTCGGTAGCAGGAGCGCGCCCATACGTTTCGTCCGCCTGCGCGACAATGGCATGGTATTTGCCCTCGAGCAATTCCTGAAACGATGATTTGGAAAGGTCCTGGTCTTCCAAATTGGGACATACTTCAAGAGGGATATAGTTCCGCTGGTTCGCTATAACTTGCCCTGCCGCATTGCGGGTGCGGTCTTGGCGATATACCCACGACCCGACAGGTACGCATAGTTTTGAGGCAACGAGATCGCTCGCAGGCTCAAGTTCGACGGCGCGAACCTCTGTGGTGGGCGTCAAACCCGCTTTCGCGGCGTGCTGGAACACACTCTCGATAATAGGTTTGGAAATACCGAGGACGACGAATGTCTCCTCTGCGGTCTTGTTCACCAGTCCTTTGCGGTAGGCGGCGTTGAGCACACAGAGCGCCTGCGCGTGACTTGCATTAGGGGCAGATGCAATTTGCTCAACATACAACGTTTGTCCCTTTGAATATTCGCCGCTTGTAATGGCATGTTCGAGTTCGGTCTGTAATCGAATCGGATAATCAATACGAGACATTGTGTTCTAGTCAAAATGAGATAGAGTCACGAACGGTATTTGGCATCGAGTTGATCAATCTTGGCAACTATGGGGAGTGAGCGTCCGCCTTGAAATTCGCTCGCGAGCCAAATGTCCACCAGCTTTTTGGCGGTTTCAGCGCCGATAACTTGACTGCCAAATGTAATAATTTGTGCGTTATTGCTTGCGCGGGCTCGTTCTGCGGTATAAGGATCATTGACGCAGACTGCGCGCACGCCTCGTACTTTGTTGGCAACAATCGCCATCCCCGCGCCGGTGCCACAAACAAGGATGCCGCGATCAAATTTGCCGGTACTGACGCGTTCAGCCACTTGCGCGCCGATGTCAGGATAATCTACCGGCTCTGCTCGATTCACTCCCATGTCCTCGATCTGATATCCTCTGGCGATTAAATGATCGCGCAGCACATTTTTGAGTCCTGCTCCCAAGTGATCCGCGCCCATTACGATACGGTTTAAATCATCAGGCATATGCCCTCCTCGCAGTGACATTCTCTACCAGCTGAATCATCTGGATAAAATCGTCAACCTGCCATGCTGCTCTGCCGACAAAAAGACCATCAATGTTGGGCTGCTTGAGCAGACCCGCCGCATTATCACGGTTGACGCTTCCCCCATAAAGAATGGGAATCTCACGCGCCGCCCCGGTCCCGTAGAGTTCTGTCAAGGTATTGCGAATGACGCGATGCATCTCGGCGGCTTGCTCGGGAGTCGCAGGAATGCCGCGTTCGCCAATCGCCCACACCGGTTCGTAGGCGAATATGGTGCGAGTCAATCGCGCGGATGGAACGTTGTGCAGCGCAATTTTCACCTGGCGACGCACCCATTCGTCGGCAACGCCAAACTCTCGTTCGATCCCGGGTTCGCCCACGCAAGCCAATGGAACCAGATTCGCATCGAGGGCGGCATGCACCTTGGCGTTGACCGAATAATCGGTTTCGCCAAAATGCTCGCGGCGCTCCGAGTGCCCTAATTCGACCAATTGTGCACCACACCCGGCAAGCATCGAAGCCGAGATCTCCCCTGTAAATGGACCGCGACTTTGCCAGTGCATATTCTGTGCGCCCACCATCACTTGCGTATCGCGAAGGATCTCTGCAACGACTGCCAGCGCGGTAAAGGGCGGAAGAATAAAGAGACGCGTCACAAGGGATTGTCCGCGAACAAACATCGCTAACGCTGTTGCGTAATCCTCTGCTTCACGCGAGGTATGATTCATCTTCCAACCGGTGCCGAGCCAAACCTGCTGCATAACGCGGTCAGTACCCCCCATCCGGCGTGAGCAATATTTTGGCAGTGTCTCCGGGGTCTATGGTAAGCTGTTCAAAGATAGCAGCGCCCCGGGACAGCGGGAACACGGTGCTCATGACCGCGCCGTTAACGCGGCCCGTTGCCAGGAGTTCAATGGAACGCACAAAATCGGCATCGGTATAGCACTGTGTGCCGTGAAGTTTCAATTCGCGCGGCACGATGGACATAAAGTCGAGCGCGGTCAGTTCCGGACCCAGCGCCAGGAATACGACGGTGCCGCCCGAGCGAACGATTTGGATTGCCAGCGTCCGAGTGACAGATTTACCGGCGGCATCAATGACAAGGTCAACACCTTCCTGATCAGTAAGGGATAGGACGCTTTGCGCCAGGTCGCTGCTGCGCGCGTCAAAAGTGTGCGTGGCACCGAGGTGCCGAGCCAATTCAAGGCGCGAAGCGATTACATCGGACGCGACAATGATCTGCGCGCCGCCGAGGCGCGCCAGCTGGATAGCAAATAGCCCTTGTGGTCCTGCGCCAAGAATCGCGACGCGCCGCAACAGTCCGGTCACATTTGCCTGTAGAGCGTGCACGGATGTAGCTAATGGCTCTGTCAGAGCGGCAGCCTGTAAGTCCAGCGAGTCGGGGATTTTGAATACGCGGTTCGCAGGGACGACGGCGCGTTCGGCGAACCCCCCCGGGCGTTCACCACCAACCAGCTGTACGTTGGAACAGAGGTTGGTAAGACCCGCGCGGCATGATGGACAATGGCCGCAGTAGATGAGAGGCTGAACGACAATCCGGTCGCCCTGTTGAAAACCAGTCACATCGTCTGCCCATGCAAGCACGGTTCCGGAAAATTCGTGCCCTCGCACACCGGGAACGGGCCAACTTGCAGGCATGCCGTGGTAGACATGCATATCGGTGCCACAAATGCCGCAGGCAGCGACCTGGATCAACACCTGCCCCGATGCGAGTTGGGGGTCTTGCCATTCGCCATATTCAACGCGGCGAGTTCCATGAAAAATTAAAGAGTGCATAGTGACCTATTCTGTTGCGTCCGGAGTTGTATCTATTGGTTGGATGCGAGCGGACAAAATTTGGTATGGTTTGATATAGAGCGGAATTGAATTTTTGGAGAAAGCGAGCGCGCTCAATGGCTCTTCAAGCAAATTCACAAGTTCTGCGTTTTTGATCTCGAACGCGGTAGTAAGACAAAGGGGACCGCGCGTGCGACAATATTCGTAAAGGCGTACAACTATGCCGGCATCATCCTCCGCCACTTTGATGGTTTCAATTATGGCACGCGGACTGTCGAGCGAAATCAGATGCGAGATGACCGGCGCAGACGGGGCGCGAGGTTCGGTAACTTGTCGGACAATCAGCGGATCATTCAGCGCGTATGCTTCTTGCGCTGTTATAGAGCGCCAATCGCCCTGATGCGGGAGCAGGCTGTAGGTGAATTTGTGTACACCCAGGTCCGCGTTCGGATCTGGAAATGTTGTGCCGCGCAATAGAGTCAGTCGGACGACATTGTTATGGATGTCATGGCCGTATTTGCAGTCGTTGAGTAAACTGACACCATAATCACCTTCGCTCAAATCAACCCATTTTTGCGCGCAGCTTTCAAAGCGCGCCCAATCCCAAGAGGTGTTGCGATGCGTTGGACGCTCGACGTTGCCCCATTGAATTTCGTACGTTGCTTGAGGCGCAGAGATCTGCAGCGGAAAGGCGACTTTGAGCAGCGTGTGCTGCTCACGCCAATCAACGACGGATTCGAAATCAAGACGCGTGCGGTCATGATAAAGATAAATTTTTTGCCGGATGGTACTTGAAAAGAGTCGCCGTTCGATTTCTAGGCAGGCGCGAAGGGGTCCTTGTTCGGTCGCGCGAATCAGGTGGGCAGGTTCGGCGAGGACGCATTTGTCGTCGTAGTAGATTTCAATGTCCCACGCTTCCCAATCGAGCGGGCGGTCCTGGAAAGATTGCCATTGATTGCCTTCCACTCCTTCGGCGAGAACTTGCCGGCAGGTCTGCTTGTCGAACAGACGTATGAGATTGCCTGCATCGTTGAATTCGGCGCGGATGAAATTATTTTCCAACACCCAGGCGGAACCCGATGCGGCGTCCGCGTCCTGTGGGGCGTTCATGATTGGGCCTGCATAGAGGGGGGTGTCGGGGACAGGAGCAGCATTTGCGGTTGCCCCGAATGCGCGTGAGCCATAGGCGGGCACGGGAGGGACAGAGCAGAGCAGGCTGTCGGTCGTCCTTTGAATCTGGAATGGCTCGCCGGTGGCAAGGTCGAGAGGAAACATATCCGGGTCCCAATCTCCAGGGAGCGGAATAACCTCCGCGCGGTCAAAACTCGTGGGGTTAAAAACCACAAATCTTGTTTCCGCGGTTTGGATTTTGCAGAGCGCGTCAAGCGCCTGATCTCTCACTTGCTCTCCAATTGTTGTCACCATTTCATAATCGCGTGCGCTGTCAGTATAGACCTCGGCGATAGATGAGCCCGGAATAATATCGTGAAATTGGTTCAACAAGACCAGTTCCCACGCGCGTTTCAGTTTGTCATGCGGATATGCAGCACCTGTAGAGAGCGTTGACCATGTGGCGAGAAATTCGGCATCGTGGAGGAGAAATTCGCTCTTGCGATTGGAGCGCTTGATTTTCGCTTGGGTGGTATACGTACCGCGATGCAGTTCGAAATAGAGCTCTCCATTCCAGGTTGGCAAGCGACTCCCCGAATTTGCTGCGAGCTGCACCATAAATTCGCGCACTGTGCCGGGATGTACTTTTGGCATTCCGGGATAAGCCGCCATGACCTGACAGTTCTCGAGCATTTCGGGCGTGGGTCCTCCGCCGCCATCGCCGTGACCGTAGGGGACGAGGAGCGATTGCGAAAGTTCCTTGTGCTGGCTACCTTGCCAGGTGCCAAGAATTTCTGCAGGCGTTAGTTCGGCGCTATAGGTGGCGCCCCACCAACCCAGCGCGGTGGTGGTGATAAATTGCGTGAGGACGCGTGTGCCGTCCAAACCTTGCCACCAAAAGGAATCATAAGGAATACGATTGTATTGATTCCAGCTCAACTTGGCAGTGACAAAATATTCCAACCCTGCCCCGCGGATGAGCTGCGGTAATTGCCATGCATAACCAAATACATCGGGCAGCCATAAGACAGGCGAATCGAGTGTTTGAAACGTTTTGCGAAAGTAGTCACGCCCGAGGAGGAATTGGCGCGCGAGGGATTCACCTCCTGTGAGATTGCAGTCGGCTTCGACCCACATGCCGCCGAGTGTCTCCCATTGTCCGCTCCGGACACGCTCACGAATTTTTGCGAACAGTTCGGGATAATCCTGGGAGATATAGTCATACAACTGTGGTTGGCTCTGCGCGAAACGAAATTCGGGATACTGCTCCATCAAGCGCAGAACGGTGCTGAAAGTACGCGCCGCTTTGCGACGTGTTTGTGCCAGCGGCCATAACCAGGCAACATCTATGTGGGCATGTCCAACAGCGGCAACCGAAACACCGAGAGGGGATCCCATCTCGTTCAATTGTTGGGTTAGTTGTTCGAGCGCGGTTGCACCGCTCGCGTAAAAATCTTTGCCAAACGGCTCGCGTAAATCGAGTGTGCGGATGATGTTATCGAGCAAATCGAGGAGGCGGGACCTTTCGGGACTTGCATCAGGCAGGTTTTCGATGACGCCAAGACCAACGCGCAGTTGGGCTATGAGTGCGCGCGTGGCAGGGTCAATCTCGACAAGCGCTGGTTCACCAATGAAATAACGTTCGTCCTTGATACCCATCCAACCATGCAAGACCAGAGAATGGGTATTGCCGTCACAGTATTCCGTGTTCAGGGTAATGACCGTGTGGTTGCGATCAACGCCTTGATACACCTTACCATCAATGTGCAAGAGCGCTTCGGGACCATAGAGAAATTTGAGCGCATCTTGACTGGCCGTCGTCCCGAGCGGGAGTGACAGCGCTATGTTCCAAGTCCAGTCCTGCGGCACATTGAAATGAGAGCGCAGTGTGAATTCATCGCGGTGCCGGCCCCACGCGCTGCCGGGGGGCAAGGTTTGCCATCCATCCGTCTCGCCAGCTTTGTCAAGGGGCACGATACCCGCGTGGTATTCGAATGGAGCGAGTGCGAGCTTGCGGCGAAATTGATTGCGCTTGAGCAGTTCGAGCCGCGCGATGAGTTTGGCGAACGTGAAACGAATTTGATGCATTGTTGAATAGGGCAAGAAATTCTTATGCCTCTGTTGTAAACAGGGGCATTTTCTCAAAAATGCTTTTCAGGTCACCGGAGGACACAAGCGGCAGGCGAATGGTTTCATTATGTGCGGCAGAAAGATACGCGGCGTTCACAACCTCGATCGCCGCCCGTCCGGCAAATCCATCAATCCACGGCGAACGTCGTTCTTGAATCGCCAATGCAAATTCGTCAATCGAGCGACGGTACATGCTGTGTTCGCCGAGCTCGCGGTCAATGTTGCCAAAATTGCCTAACGTGAGCTCGCGCCGATGAACGCCTTTCTCCCACAGATAGACGGTAAAAGGTTCAGGTGACGCGTACTTGGCAGCAGGACCAAATGAGAGCTCTAGCGCGGCATCAGTACCTTCGAGCAAGAACGATTCGACGGTTGGTTTGTGCGAAATGTTGCTGGTGTGAATTGTGGAAATAACACCACTTGTGTGACCCAGAGTGGCATGGGCATGGGTTTCAACCTGCCAATCGGCGCGGACGCGGCGCACTTGGGCACTGACGGTCTCGATGGGACCCGCCCACCATGCGCACAGGTCTATGATATGGGTCGCATTGTCCTGAAAGAGCCCGCCAAGCGTCCGAATGCTCTGACGCCAATTATGACCAAGCGGCGAAAGATCATGGCACCAGGTGACCTCGGCGCGAATGTGGACGAGACGACCGAGGCGACCCTCTTGCAGAAGCGAGTGTGCCAGCTGCACGCTCTTGTCAAAGCGTCGCGAAAAACCGACCATAAGAGTTATGGTATTGGCTTGCGCTGCGGCTATCATGGCATCACAGGCCTCAATCGTCGGCGCCATCGGCTTTTCACAAAGGATGTGTTTGCCTGCGCGGGCTGCTTGAATTGCTTGTGGCTCGTGTAAAAAAACCGGCGTCGCGAGGAGCACCGCATCGACCGGCGCATTTGCGAGGAACGAATCGAAATCCGTATAGCAGTCAAACTGTCCATAACGCTCGGTCATGAATGCGAGGGCATTGGGGTCCGGATCCGTCAATGCCGTGACCTCGGCCTGCTGTAAATGCCGGAGGATAGGCGCATACATAGTTTGCGTCCCGGCAAAACCACATCCGACAATCCCCAGCTTGATCCGCTTTGACATATCTGTCCTCTATTTGAGCGCGCCTGACGTGAGCCCGCGCAAGAGCTGTCGCGAAAAAATGAAATACAAAGCCAAAATCGGAACTGCGGACATGGAAAGGGACGCCAGCACCGCGTTCCAATCATTGGCAAATTGTCCGAGGAATTGCTGCGCGCCCATTGTCACAGTGCGGGTCGCTTCTCCGGGCGCGAGAATCAGGGGGAACCAAATATCATTCCAGATGGGTATCATGGTCAGAGCGGCGACGGTGGCGATGGCCGGCGTAACGAGCGGCAGGACAAGCCAAAAGACGCGATACTCGCTCGCGCCATCAATGCGCGCCGAATCCTTTAAATCACGCGGGACTTGACGAAAGAACTGGGTGAGAACGAACACCGCGAGAGGCAGGCCCTGTGCGGTATAGACGAGAATGAGTGCAACGAGTGTGTTTACTAACTGGAACGAGACCATGAGCCGCAGGATACTCACTGAACCGAGTCGAATCGGAACGATAATACCCGCCAATAACAAGAGCATCAGCAGTGTGTTGCCCGGAAAACGATATTCTGCCAACGCGAACGAAATCATGGCGCCAAAGAGAAGAATCAATAAAAGTGAGGTCAGGGTCACAATCGCGCTGTTGCGATAATAAACGGCGAAATCCGAACGTTCCTGGACGGTCTGGTAACCCTTCAAGCTAAAGGTTTCGCGCGTTGGCAGACGATACGGCTCGCTGAAAATGGCATCGCGCGTTTTGAACGAATTGACAACGATAATGAAAGTTGGAACAATGGCAAGCAGGCAGAAAAAAATCAGGATCGAGTGTTTGACAAGACCGTTTAAACGGCGCGTGTGGGCCTGACTTGTTGCTGTTGTTACAACGTGTTTTGTGGCTTCGGCATCGGAAGCAGCTTGATCCATGATCAGAGCTCGTAGGTCTTGGCGCGGCGCTGCCAAACGAAAATATAAATCAAGACGCCAAGCATCAGGATTGCAAAGCTGCTTCCGGCAATCGCCGCCCCCATTGTCGGATTCGGTTTTTGTAGCTCATATCCAAAAAAGGTGCGATAGAAAAAAGTCATCATGGTATCGGTTGCAAAGTTTGGTCCGGCGAGCGCTCCCTTGACCGCATAAATCACATCAAAGGCGTTAAAGTTAAAGATAAAGGTCATGAGGGCGATGATGCCAACGACTGGCAAGATGAGAGGAAACTTGATGAGCCAAAAAACATCCCAACCGGTTGCGCCATCCACATACGCGGCTTCCACTAAATCATTGGGAATCGCGATCAGCGCTGCATAGTAAAGAATGATCGGGACACCGATAAATTGCCAGGCGGAAATCAGAGCGAGAGTGGGCAAGGCAGTGCTTTCCAAGCCAAGCCAGGGACGCGCAAGGGAGCCCATTCCAATCGGCGTCAAGAGTGTTTTGGGCAGACCCCACAGCGGGCTGAGAAGCAAGCTCCAGAGAAAGGCCGTGATTACCAAAGAAAGAACAGTCGGTGCAAAGATCAGCGTACGGTAAATCCCACCGCTCTTGCCCATGGATGCAAGCAGCGCTGCCAGCATCAGTGCAATCGGATTTTGAACGAGCATGTTGATCAGAAAAAAGATGAGACTGTGCCCCAGCGCACTCCAAAAGCGCGGCGCCCAATCCGGGTCAGACATCAATCGAACAAAATTCTCAAACCCCACAAAACTTTCCACACCGCCCGCCTGGGCAAACAAGCCGAGGCGCAGCGAGTCAACGAGTGGATAGCACATGAACAGGCCATAGATAACGAACCCAGGTGCCAAAAAGACCAGGATGTGAAAGGGGAACGGTTTACGATTCATGCGGCGGACTTGCAATCGAGCCATGGATGTACTCGCTCAAGCTCGAAAAGAGGGGCAGCACACCAAGTGTGTGCTGCCCACGTGCCTTATTGAGGTTTATACCACTTGTCCAATCCGGCTTGAACCTCAGCGCCCGCTTCTTCGGGAGTCATTTGCCCGTTCATGACGAGGGTGGTGACGCGGTTGATTTCACCGTCGGTGTTGGGTTCGCCGCGTGAAATGATTTGATACGAGTTGCGAGGGGTCGAGGCGCAGGACGCGCGCCAGCTGAGAAACTCTTGCGCCAGAGGATCGGTAATCTCGACTTTGTGGTTCGAGAGGCTAAAGAACCCGGGCAGAGAATTGTTCCAGAGTTCGGCAAATTCCGGCGTGGTCAGCCATGCGAGGAACTCGCGCGCTGCTTCCGGATTTTTGGCGTGGGCATTCAGGGCCATCCCCATATCCATGTGATCGTTAAAGTAACATGAATCACCGGCGTTCGGAACAGGGGGCGGGAAAGCGCCGAGTTTGAACTTGTCGCCGATCTGATTGTTAAAGATGCTGATTTCCCACGAACCGGCAGGATACACGGCGGCTTTGCCCAGCGTGAACAAGTTTTGCATGTCGCCGTATTTGACCCCTTCGAAGCCCTCTGGCATATAGGGACGCCATTTTTCGAGCGCCGCCCAGGTGTTGATGTAGGCAGGGTCAGTGAATTTGCCGCTGCCGTCGATTAAAGCGAGACGGCCCTCTTCGCCTTTCCAGTAGTTTGGTCCGATGAGTTGAAAGCCGAGCAATCCGGGCACAAAGGAGTCGGCAGTGCCCATGGCAAGCGGCGTGTATTTCCCATCCGCCTTGACCTTTTCCAGCAACGCGAGAAATTCTGCTTCAGTTGCAGGTGGGGTCAAGCCCAATTCCTCAAAAATGTCCTTGTTGTAGATGAACCCATGCAAAACAGCGGCGAGTGGCACGCCGTAGGTTTCTGAGCCGTCGTCGGTGCTCCACGCACTCAACGCCAGCTTGCTGAAATTTTCCAGACCTGGGAGATCGTTGAGTTTGGCGAGGTCACCATCCTGATACATTTTGAGGCGATAGTCGAAAGGTTCGACCATGATCAGGTCGCCGGCGGTGCCGGCTTCGAGCTTGGTTGCAAGTGAGGTGCTATACTCGGTGTTGGCAACGGGCTGGAATTTGACTTCGATATTGGGATGCGAAGCCATGAAAGCCGGAAGGATTTTGTCCTGCCAAACGGCGAGATCATCTTGTCGCCAGCTTTCGATGATGAGGCTTGTTTTCTCCCCGGCGGCGGGAGCCGTTGCAGCCGCTTCAGTGGCCGCGGGTGCTTGCGTTGGAGCCGGCGTTTGTGTCGCGGCCGGTGCTTGTGTCGCGGCTGGCGCTGCGGGTTGTGCGACAGGCGCGCACGCGGCGATGGCCGCGATCAGCAGCACGAACAACATTGTTTTCAACAGAATAACGGGCTTGGTCATCTTGGTATCCTCCTCGTGGAATCAATAGTTGGCTTTGCTGGAAATCTTTTTGAATGTGGGACGGTTGCACCTCCATGTGCTATGAAAAACTGGAAAAGGCCGGTTCAAGGATATATCTCTTTGCCAATTTGGGATGGGTCATGGGACATCAAAATGAAATCCGCGCGCCGCAAAGCATCTTCGCTGCTGTGCCACAATTCGAGCATATTCACATAACGCCCAATGGGCACAAAGGGCCAACCGCGTTTTTCATCGGGTTCCAGGTTCTCGCGTAAAAAGAACAGGTCACCGGCAATCACATAGCGTCCCTGCCGCGTCCGCACCGAGACAGACATGTGTCCCGGACTGTGACCGGGGGTGGGAAAAACGCGTACGCCGTCAAAGATTTGCTCTTCGTCATAAACGAGATCAAATTTGTAGCCGTGAAAGGACGGTTGAATGCCCAGCCGAGGATGCTCGTACGAGTTCCAGTTGTAGGGGATAGGGTCAAGTGCGTAGCGATATTCCTTTGCGCTCACAATCAGGCGCGCGTTGGGAAAGTAATTGATGTTGTAACAGTGGTCCCAATGCAGGTGGGTGAATATGATAGTTTCGATTTCAGTAGGGGCGATGCCGAGCCGCTCAAGCTGTTCGTAGATTGCCTGGCCCTTTTCCTGCCGCCCGATATGGTGATATTTGACCGAGCGCTCGGTATCACTCATGCCGGAATCTACGAGAAAACGGCGATTTTCGTTTTCGACTAGGAAAGCAAAAACCGGCACTTGAATGATTTGCCCGTAGCCGCGTCCGTAGGTGGCGTATTGTCCTTTGTCGAGTTCCTGATAGCCCGTCAATAATGGGCGAATAGTGTAAGATTCCACGCTCAACCTTTCTTGGAGGAATTTGCAGTTCTGTGATTTGGTTTTAGCGTTCGGGGACCGCTCACAAGCGGCCCCGAGGGCGAGTTCAGTAGATCGGACGCAGTGTGGCTATCTGTAACCAGTGTTGTGAGGAGGTTGCTGCGCGCGAGCGCCTTGAGTCCGGGAATTTTGTGATTTCCCGGCGCGAGAATGATGCGCTCTCGAATGTTGCAGAATTGGTCGAATGGCACAGAGATGGCTCGCTCTTTGAGGGCGGTGTCACATTCTTTGCCGTTGGCATCGAAAAAACGCCCGAGAATGGATCCGACGGCGCCTACTTTTGCAAGCGTTTTGAAATCGGTTTCTGAGATGGAAGCCGAGCGATACATCAACGAATCCGGGTGCATTGGCGCGATGCCGATGATGCCCATGTCAGCCGTTGCAGCAAGTTCTAGGGTGCGACGGATACTTTCTTCTGCCAGCAAGGACCGGGCGGTCGCGCTCGTCTTGACAATGATGGGTGCAGGAAGATGAACGCATTCTGCACCTAGTTTTTCGGCAAAGCGAGCGGCGACTGCCGAGCCGGATACTCCTGGCATGACTTCGGCAAAGCCACCCGCGAGTTCGACAATGCGCTTGGCGGATATTTTTTTGCCAGGCAGCGCCGAGACCATTTGCGCAATAGTGCGGCCCCACGAGATGGCAATCGTCATGCCCGGCTCTATGTCGTCAAACAGTCTTGCCGCGCCTTCGCCCACCGAGAACCGCAGCTGGTTTAATTCGCCCTCGTACGGGGCCGGAATGACAATGACGCGCGGAATTTCCAGAGCGCGCTCGAGTTGAATTGCAAGCTTTTCCCATTCGATACTGGGGTCGCGCAACTCGATCCGGATAATTCCGCGCTCTTTGGCTTCTTTCAGATAGCGCGAGACCCGAAAACGCGAGATGCCCAGCGTGCGAGCGATTTCGAGAATGTCCTTGTCCTCTTGATAAAATAGGTAGGCACAGCGGAGGAGCAAGGCGTCTTTCGGTTGTGAGACCATAAGCAGAACCGAATTCAAAAGCGAGTCGCAATTTTACTTTTCGAGGGCGATACCTTCTTGTTCGCACACGCGAGTGAGAAATTCTTTTGCCATGTGATATTGCTTGTCAATGTCGTCGGTGGAATCGGGCGAGCGATGAAACCCGGGATAACCCGCCGCGCCCGGCACATCCTCCAACTCAATCGAAAGCGCACCGGTATAACCGACCGCCTTGAGCGCACGCAAAAAGGCATTCCAGTCCACTTTGCCTTTGCCGGGCCGCCAATGGGCATTGCTCTGTCCGTCGTTGTCGGAAAGATGAGTGTGAAATACGCGATCTCCGATTTCGTACGCGACAACCTGCGGAATTTCGCCCATGGGCAAGAGATGACTGGGATCAAGATTGAGCCCGATGGCAGGCGAATCGATCTGGTCGAGAATGCGAGCCATTCCGGCGCTGTTGTGCATCATGCGGTGAGGGTGCGGCTCAAGCGCGACTCGCATGCTGCGGGACTCGCACTCTTTTGCAAATTTTGCAAGCACCTCGATCATGTCCTTCCAATTCTGGCGCCAGTCCAAATTGGTGGGGAGATCAACAGTCCACTCCTGGGATGTGGGACGATTCATGATAAAGGGAAAGTCAAGATCGAATGGGGTCGGTGCCAGGGCAATGACCGTGTCGGTGCCGAGCAAACGGGCGGCATCGAGAATTCGCTTGAAATACTCGACCGATTGCGCCCGCGCCTTGGGGTCCGGCGTGGCGATGCCGACGGGAATGGAAAAGACTTCGGATAAGCGGAGACCTTGATCGCGGATCAGCGTAGCAAGTTCACGGCACGTAGCGGGAGTGTAATACTCGTTGAGAAAATTCTCGCCCCAAATGGTCAGTTCGACGCTTTTGAAACCGAGAGCGGAGATCCGTTTGATAGCGGTATCGTAGGGTGGTCCCCACGAAAAAGTCCAAGATGCTGCGCCAAGGTACATGGTTTGTATCCTCCGAATGATGTGGGTTGCTAAAGAGTGGGAATCATGCTACGGTGGTAGCCATATGCCTCGTGGTTCCCACTTGTAATGCATCTGCCAGTTTATTGACGTAACGGTACGAATCGTCCGCGATTTGCTGAATAGGCAACGACCAGTATTCGGGGCGGAAAATCTCGACGGATAGGTCGCCGTCATACCCTTTTGACTTAATGATTGAGAGCTGCTGCTCAAGGGGTATCACCCCAAGCGTCGGGAAAAGCCGGTGCTTGTCCTGAAGTTCATTGAATGGGAGATCCTCGCAATCGTTGACATGGATAATATAGAGTTTCTCAAGTGGAATGGCTTCAAGCGCCGTTGGTGTCACCTGCGAACGAAAATAGTGGAAGGTGTCTACAACTACACCGACGTTGTTCGGACTGCCTGCGCGGCGAATGAGATCGAATGCTTCGGTGGGACCGGGAACGAGTGTGTGTCCCCCGATGGGTTCTACCGCGAGCCGCAAGCCGTTGTCGGCGGCAAGCGCCGCCAGCGAGCGCAGTTCCTTGCCATGTATTTCGAGCGCTTGCTCGCGTGAAAGGCGCGCGGGTTGGAAATCGGGGCAGGCAATCAGCAGCTCGATGCCAAGCGCGACGGCCGAATCCACCGCGTTGTGAAAAGATGCGCGTGCCGGTTCGGTATCACGAAAGGGCCATATGAGCAGGGGACAGAGCGCGACTGGAGTCAGATTATGCTTGGAAAGAAGCGCGGACAGATTAGAAAGGGAATGGGTTTCGAGATAGCGGAGTAATTTGTCGTTCCAAATTTCGATACCTTGAAAGCCGGCACGCGCAGCTGCGGTAATGTCGTCTTCAAGAGGATATGGCATGGTTGTCGCACCATTGAGACAGAATCGCATATTGTCCTCGTGGCAAAAATAGCCGGGAAGGGGTCTTTGGTGAGGGGTTTCTGAGTTGCACATTTGAGCATCAAATGCTCAAATGTGACACGATTGTAGCGTACGTTAGGAGTGGTGTCAATAGGGTATTCTGGGTTGTCTCGTTCATGGACTCTGCTCCTGAGTGCATGGTTGTTATGACAACACCAACTGTACTCAAAGGTATGGAGTTCGCCTACACCCCCCATTTGAAGGTAAGGGCCAGTTTAGCATTTCTTGCCCAAAACAAGTGTATAATTCATGGATGTTACTTGTCACCGGTGTACTTGCGGTCACTATGGACCCACTTCGCCGTCTCTTAAAAGATGCTGCCATAGCCATTAAAGGAGAAAAAATCATTAACATTGGCAAAGCCGCAGAGCTGGAAGCGCGATTCCCGAATGCCGAGCGGCTAGACGGGCGGGGAATGCTCGCCTTGCCCGGGTTCATTGATACGCATGTTCATTCGGACCAGGCATTGCTGCGCAGTTTTGCTGATGAAACCACCTGGCGTCCTTTTCTATTTGATTATATCTTTCCTCTTCTCCGCTATCGGACAACAAAAGACGCTTTGGTGAGTCTCCAGCTCTGCATCTTGGAGATGCTCAAAGCAGGCACTACCTGTTTTGTAGATACGATGATTCACAGCCGTTACGAGTTCGATGTGTTGGCAAGCGCGGTGGCGGAAATGGGACTGCGCGGCGTGCTTGCCAAGTATGTCATGCCGCAAGCCGCATTTGAAAACAACAAGATTGACACCAGAACGTTTCATAGTGAAGATGAGTCGTTTGCATCGGCCGAACGCGCCATAGAGCATTGGAATCATGTAAATAATGGACGTGCCCAAGTGTGGCTTGGTCCCCTTGTCCCCCGCGACCCCGAAACCTGTACGCCCTCATTTTATATGCGTGTGGCACATGTCGCCGCCAAGACCAAGACAGGCGCTGTGCTCCATCTAGGCGCTGAACAGGATGACTTGAAATTCTTTGACGAGTCCTTCCATATGCGTCCTGTTGAGTTCGCGTGGGCATATGGTTTGGTTGGGCAGAATATTCTGCTTATCGGCGGCTGTTGGCTGTCAAACGACGAAGTACAAATTCTGGTCCGGACCAAGACCAATGTGGTGCACAGTCCCTCTGCAAATATGAAAATGGCATCGGGCGTTGCTCCGGTCGCCAAGCTGCGCGGTGCAGGCGTCAATGTAACGCTAGGCACTGATGCAGGGGCGAACAACAACGCACATGACATGATTCGGGAAATGAAGGCGGCTTGTCTACTTCAGTCTATCTCGACAATGGATCCGAGCGCACTGGCTGCTGAAGATGCTTTAGCCTGTATTCAAGGGTTGATGAAATCTAATTGCACCTTGACAACCAAATCGCATCGACGTAGGGTACATCTCATCTTTGCCTGCTGAGGTGTATGATGAATTCAACGCAAG
>JADZCJ010000060.1 GCA_020851635.1 Anaerolineae bacterium | reverse complement strand
CGCACGCCGGGATGCCACAGAGTTACAAAGTCGCCTGAGCCAATCCCCCACCAAGGGATTGCTGTGCGTCTGATTTTTGATTCATGCACCAACGCCGTTCCTGTCTATAAAAATTTGTCAGTCACGATGGACTCACAAAAGTGCCGTTTTGCAGATCAAGCACTGCCTGGCGAATTTCCTGATTGGTATTCATGACGAACGGACCGTACGGAACGATCGGTTCGTTAAAGGGCGCGCCCGCAAACAGCAAGAACCGCACGCCGCTTTCGGATTGGGCGCGCACCTCGTCGCCGGGTTCAAACACGACGAGATGAGTGGCTGGAATTTGCTCTTGCTGTGCCCCAAATAGCCCCTGCCCCTCAAACACGTATGCAAGGACGGTGTGGTCATGTGGAACGGGCTGCGAAAAAGCGGCGCCCGCGCCAAGCGTCACATCTGCGTATAGCGGCTGCGCGGCAATCTCGGTCACGGGTCCCGACTGACCGCGATAGCTGCCCGCAATCACGCGCACGGTAACGCCGTCGTGTGAGACGGTCGGGATTGTGTCGGTCGTGACGCCCTGATAGCGCGGCGCGATCATCTTCTTGGCGGCGGGCAGATTGACCCAGAGTTGAAACCCGTTGACCGCGCCCTCGACACTCTTTTTTGGCATTTCTTCGTGCAGAATCCCGCGCCCGCTCGTCATCCACTGCACATCGCCCGCGCCGATGTAACCGACGTTGCCAAGACTGTCACGATGCTGTGTGCCTCCTTCAAGCATATAAGTGACGGTCTCGATGCCGCGATGCGGATGGAGGGGAAAGCCGCGCGGCTCGCCAGAACGCGGGGCGCGAAAGTGAAAATGGTCAAAGAGCAAAAAGGGGTCGTATTCGTTACTACGCATGGGCGCAATGGAACGTTGAAGATAGACGCCTGCGCCTTCCGCAACAGTCTGCGGCTGGATTACGCGAGAAATGGATCGGTTTGACATGGCGAATCTGGAATTTCTGATTTATGATTTATGATTTTTGATTTGGTTTGAATTTGTAATTCTTGAGCAAAAAGCGAATGGCGCCGGGGAATCTTCGCGCCCATGCGCTTTCCGTATGCTTGGCGCCGCGTTCGGCAACGTATCTGAGATCGGTGCGAAGGCGATAACCCTTGGCGCATAGAGTTTCATACAGCGGGCGGGCGCTCGGTTCGCGCGTGCCGTTGTCAATATAGATTTTGCCGAGATTGAACGGCGCCTGTCGCACATAGTTCAAGATGGCGCGGTGATTCACAAACAACGAAGGACTCATTGCGCCGCACAAGCCAAAGACCTCGGGCCTGCTAAAAAACGCATACAATGAAATCAGTCCGCCCATCGAGGAACCGATCACGCCGGTTGCGTCGTGTTCGGGCAAAGTTCGAAACTGTGAATCAATAAACGGTTTCAATTGCTCGCACAGGAACGAGATATATTCGACGCCTTTGCCGCTCGCGCGACCCGGAAAGGGATTGTATTCCACCAGCCGCCGTTCGCCGCCGTGATCAATCCCCACAATGATGGTCTCGTAGCCATCCCCCGCCATCCGCTCCATCGTTTCATCCACACGCCAGTCATGACCCTGAAATGCGGTCGCGCTGTCAAACAGGTTTTGCCCATCCTGCATATACAGCACAGGATAACGCCGTTCGCCCGACGCATAAGAGGGGGGCAGATAGATCAAGATATCGCGCTCGACATTCCAGGGCGCAATATCTACATGCGGCAGAATCTTGAGCGTGCCCACGACGTCATGCAGTCTGCCGTCCTTGCCAACATAGTCAAGATAATCGTAGATTTCGATTTGTCGCTCCGAAAAATAAAGAATGGGCTTGAGAAATTGGACGCCGCGCACCGTCAAGCGGCAATCGCTATTTTGCGCGCGCCGCGTCGCGCGCTTGGCGATCGGCGGCGGGTTCGCCCTCGGTCTCGCTTTCTTGCTTTAATTGCGCGACGACTCTTGCAAGCACATCAACCGGCTGCGCGCCGCTCACGAGATATTTTTCGCCAAAGACCATGGCGGGAACGCCGCTGATGCCGTTTTGATACGCAAATTGCTCGTCGGCAATCACCTCACGTTCGAGTTCCGCGTCGGCAAGAATTTCGGCAGTGGGAGTTTCGACCCCGACGCGGCGCAGCAATTCCTGTTGGACAGTTTCGTCCCCGATATCAGCCGCATTTCTCCAATATCCTTCCAGAACGGCATCGTGAAATTCGTTGCCCTTGCCCTGCGTATCCGCGTACTTTTTCAGGATGTGCAGATTCCGCGTGTTGATGCCAAACGGACCCCGGTTCAGCACAATGTCGAAATCGTTCTTGAAGCGCGCGGCAAGGATGGGTTCGCTCGCCTCGATGCGCTGCATATATTCGGGCGAGATCGGCGGCGACCCTTCCGGGCGCAGTTCAAACGCATGCCAGGTCAGTTCGACCGGTTCCGTTTCATTGAGACGTTTGAGCGCCAACCCGCCCATATAACACCAGGGGCAGACATAGTCGGACCAGACGTCAACTTGAGTGGGAGAAATTATTTCGAATTGATTCATGATTTTTTTTGATTCCCAGAACGACAGCATTTTGAGATGGGTCACGCGTCAAAATGCCCGCTTCGGTGTCTTGCATCGGGATGCCGGCTTGGAACAAACGATTCGTTACGCGTTCGAGTTCGGTTTGATTCGGCAGGTTGAGCACAAAATATTGCAGTCCGACGCTGTCGGGCGGCGGGGGCGCGGCATTGGCGCTTTCCCAGGAATTCATTCCGAGATGATGATGATACCCGCCCGCGGAAAGAAACGCGGCGGAACCTTGCAGGTTTGCCATTTCGTCCAGCCCGATGAGGTCGCGATAAAACGGCTCGTCGCGCTTGACGTTGGACGATTTGAGATGTATGTGCCCCATGATCGTGTCGCGGTCCAAGCCCTGCCACGCGTCCCTTTCCTGTGCGAGTTCGCCCATCACACCCTGCACATCCACGGGTAATGTGCCCATCACGAAATTGCCCTGCGCGTCATACCATTCGCTGCGCGGGCGATCGCGATAGACTTCGATCCCGTTGCCGTCCGGGTCGCTCAAATAAATCGCCTCGCTGACAACATGGTCCCCAAAACCGAGTTCGATGTCGTTCTCGGCAAAGCGGCGCAGCGAGCGCGCCAGCTCGAACCGCGAGGGGACGAGGATGGCAAAGTGATACAGCCCGGGAGCGCGGCGCACGATTTTGGCATCGGGATTCTCGGTGAGCGTCAGAAGGTCATCGCCGCCTGCGCCAAGATGCGCAACGCCTTGTACATTGCTGTGCAGTTTCATGCCCATGACGTTCTGATAGAACGGCAAGGATTTTTTGAAATCGCGCACCGTCAGGTGGACCTCGCCGACGCTCGTCGCGGCTGGCAGCGAAATAGGTCGCGGCGATGGTTTGGGAAAACTCATTTTCATGCTGTGAATTCTTCTTTCCGGAAATGTTTGCTTGAATATTTAACAAGCCCAAAAGAAAACGACTAGTCCAAAAGACAAAATACGGATTTACGCGGCATGTCCCTCGAGCGCGCGGTCGAGTTCGCTCAACAGGTCGAGAAGATGCTTTTGTTTATCGGACGCGAGTGAATCAAACTGCGCTGCCAGGAGCTGTGTGTGCAAAGGCAAAACGGTTTCAATCAGCCGCTTGCCTTTGGTTGTCAGATGCAGCATGTATGCGCGGCGGTCTTGCGGGTCGGCGCGGCGTTCGACGAGCTCTTGCTCCACCATACGGTCCATCAAACCACATACGTTGCCTTTGGTCACATACAGGCGGTCGGCAAGCGTTTGCTGGGTGATCCCCTCTTCGCTATAGAGCTGCGCAAGCACATCAAATTGAGGCAAAGTCAGATTAAAAGGCGCCAGATGCGCCGTCTCGGTCTTTTGGACCTGTTGGTGAATACGGAGCATGTGCAGCCAAGCCAGAATAGCGGGATTTCGTGTGGTCATAACAAACCTGCTTTGTATCTACAGCGTATTAGTAGTTCAAGTCTAAACTATCTTACGAAATACAAGTTTGGGACCGGGGCATAAAAAATCCAGTCATACGACCGGATTTTTTATGCTCTGTTTTTTGATTTTTGTTTTTGCGGCTGTTTGCTTTTGGCGTTGCGACGCATTTCGACTTGGGCCTCATCCTCGTCACTCACGTATTTGCGGACCTCCCCGCGGGCGCGGCGGGCTTTTTCTTCGACATAATACGTGTAATTGCCCAAATATTCGGTCAGCGTGCCGTCTTGCAGTTCCACGATGCGCGTGGCGATATTGTCGAGAAAGTAGCGGTCATGCGAGATCATGAGGAGCGAACCGTTATACGTCTCGAGTGTTTCTTCCAGCACTTCGGCAGATTGGATGTCGAGATGATTGGTCGGCTCGTCGAGCATCAAGAGGTTTGCGCCCTGGAGCATCAGCTTTGCCATCTGGACACGCGCCTTTTCGCCGCCCGAAAGGTTGCGAATTTTCTTTTTGGAATCTTCGGCGCTGAACAAAAAGCGTCCGAGCAGACCAAACAATTCGCGGTCAATCATTGGCTTGACGCGGCGCACTTCGTCCGCAATCGTGTTGTCGAAATCGAGCGTCTCGTGTTCTTGCGAATAATACGAGATGGTCGTCGCGGGTCCGACATACAGTTCGCCGCGGTCCGGCTCTTCCTGGTCGAGAATGCAGCGAAAGAGCACCGTCTTGCCCGCGCCGTTCGGTCCGATGATGCCGACGCGTTCGCCCAGCCACATGGTCAGGTTCACATCGCGCAGAACATGATTCACGCCACCGCGCGGGTCGGGAAAAGATTTGGCGAGATGTTGAATATCGAGCACCTTGTTCGAGCCGCGCCGGTTTGCGTTCAAACTCAGTCCGATGGCGCGGCGCTCCAGCAGAGGACGGTCAATTTTTTCCATCTTGTCCAACCGCTTTTGCATCGAGCGGGCGCGCCGCACAAATTTTTCGTTCTGCCCCGCCCCCCAACCCATCAGGCGGCGGATGGAAAATTCGAGCCGCTGAATGTCGCGCTGTTGAATCTGATACATTTGCTGCTGGCGCAGCAGCTTTTGGCGCTTTTCGAACTGGTATTCGGAATAGTTCCCGACATACAATGTGATTTTCCCGTCTTCGAGCTCGGCGATCTCTTCCGCCACAATATCGAGCAAATAGCGGTCGTGCGAAACAATCACCACCGCGCCGGGATAGTCGGCGATCAGTTTCTCAAGAAATTCCTTGCCGCGCAAATCGAGATGATTGTCCGGTTCGTCCAGCAGCAAAAGCTCGGGCTGTTCGATGAGGAGTTTGGCAAGCCCGACGAGTTTCTTTTGCCCTCCCGACAGCGCCGAAAGGGGCAGCGCAAAATCCTCGTCGCCAAAACCGAGACCGCGCAGGGTTGCCCGCACCCGGTTGTCAAAATTGAGTCCGCCTTTTTCCTCAAACTCTTGGACTATGCGCGCATGGCGTTCCATCACGCGCGTCAACTTTTTCTCGTCGCCATACACGTTTGGATCGCCCATCTGCGCTTCGAGCGACTGCATTTCATGCTCGAGCGCGGCGAGGGTGGGCGAGGCGTCCAACGCTTCGTCTATTACGCTGCGCTGTAGGTCGAAATGGACCTCCTGGGGCAGATACCCGACGCGCACGCCGCGCGTGATTTGGGCGATTCCTTGACTGGTGTCCATCTCGCCCGCAAACAATTTCAGGATCGAAGATTTGCCCGCGCCGTTGGGACCGACGAGACCGATGCGCGCGTCGTGATACACTTCCCAGGAGAGGTCGCGAAAGATTTCCTGCGCGCCAAAATACAGCGTTGCTTTTGCCAGACGTGCGACTGTGCCGATGACCATGATGAAAAAGCAGTTTACTCAGATTTCGAGTCTTGTCATTTTGCATTGACAGGAGCTGCACAACGCCAAATTCTTGACAACCCATCCTATTTCTGTTATACTTGTAAGTGCTTTCATGTAAGCACTTTCGCAGATTTCATCCCCTTTCAGCAGGTCCTCTTGCGCCCTGAGGCATAGTCTTTCGCAACGGAGCGGACGATGGCACATTCGACGGTCTATGATGTTGCCCACAAAGCAGGCGTCAGCATTGCTACAGTTTCGCGCGTCGTCAATTCCCCGGAAAAAGTAAATCTCGAAACCCGAACCAAAGTCCTCCAAGCCATAGATCAGTTGGGCTATGTGCCCAAGGCAGAAGCCGCCGCGCGAGCGCGCAAAAGCGCCGGGCGCATTGCCGTGCTTGCGCCCTTTTTTACATACCCCTCGTTTGTCCAGCGTCTGCGCGGCGTCGCAAACGCCCTGGCTCACCTGCCCTACGAGATGACCGTCTATAACGTGGACAACACCGCGCGCCGCGACAGCTATGTCACGAGTCTCTCGCTCACACGCCGTTTTGACGGTTTGATTTTGATGGCTCTGCCGTTTACACAAGTGACGGTTGAGCGTTTGGTCAACAACAGCATCGAGACCGTTTCGATCGAGGTGACGCACCCATCGTTCAGCAGCATCGAGATTGACGACCACGCGGGCGGGCGGCTCGCCGCGGATTTTTTGATTCGCAAGGGACACAAGCGTCTGGGGTTTATCGGCGATACCGACCTGCCCGATTTGGCATTCCCCACCAGCGACCGGCGATTGACCGGCTATCGCGCGGCGGTCCGCGACGCAGGACTGGAATTGGACCCGCTCAACATCTCGCTTGCGGCACAGAGTTTGCAAAACGGCAGACATAGTATGCACGCGCTCATGAGTCAGCCGCACCCCCCCACCGCGGTTTTTTGCGCCAGTGATACACAGGCGATGGGCGCGCTCAAAGCCGCGCACGAGCTCTATTTGAATGTGCCGCGCGACGTTGCCATTGTCGGTTTCGACGATCTCGATTTCGCCGATTATATCGGCTTGACCACCATCCGCCAGCATCTCGAAGAATCGGGACGGCTGGCGGTGGAGCTACTGTTGTCACGCCTGGAAAATCGCGCACGTCCCATCAAGAATGTGCGATTGACGCTCGAGGTAATCGAACGCGAAACAACATAGCCCCATCAAGCAAAGGAGGCGCACCGGACAAAAGATACAATCAGGACCCAACCACTTCAAGCACAAGTTCAGGAGGAGCAAGAATGAAACGTTATTTGATTTTGACATGTTTGATCGCCGCGGTAGCAATTCTCGCCGCGTGCGGCGGACAAGCGTCTACACCTACCGCTGCCCCGGCACAGCCAACCGCCGTGCCCGCGCAGCCGACTGCTGTTCCGGCACAACCAACGGCGGCGCCCGCGCAGCCGACCGCCGCGCCATCAACCGGTGACACCACCGCCGGCGCGAGCGCAGAGGCAGCTAGAGCAGCCGGATTGACCGCACTGGCGGATGCCTACGACGGCAAACTCAAAGGTCAGGTCGTCACCATCACCGGCACCCAGACCGACGAAGACGCCGTCAAGTTCAACAAGAATTTTGAAGATTTCGAAAAAGCCACCGGCATTGATGTGCAATACGAGGGCTCCAAAGAATTCGAAGGCGCCATCACCGCTCGCTTTGCCGCCGGCGACGTCGCCGACATTGTGGACTTTCCACAGCCCGGTTTGCTCGCCAACTTTGTCAAACAGGGCAAGATTATCAATGCCGCCGACCTCGTCCCGATGGATTGGCTCGAAAAGAACTATAACCAGTCGTGGCTCGACATGGCGACCATGCCCGCACCCAACGGCGATATCCAAGCCGGCGTCTGGCACCGCAACAGCGCCAAGTCGCTCGTCTGGTATCCCAAAAAAGCTTTCGATGCCGCCGGTTACAAGGTCCCGACCACCTGGGATGAACTGATGGCGCTCCAAGACCAGATCGCTGCCGACGGCGACACCCCCTGGTGCATCGGCATCGAGTCCGGCGCCGCCACCGGCTGGCCCGCCACCGACTGGACCGAAGACATGATGCTCCGCACCACCTCCCCCGAAAACTATGACAAATGGGTGCGCGGCGAGTTGAAATTCGACTCTCCCGAAGTCCGCAAAGCCATCCAAACCTTTGCCGACATCTGGGACAATGACCAGATGGTCTATGGCGGGCGCGCCAAGATCGTCTCGACCTTTTTTGGCGATGCCCCCGCTCCGATGTTCGAAGACCCGCCCAAGTGCTGGCTCCATCGCCAAGCCAATTTCATCACCTCTTTCTTTCCCCAGGGCAAAAAGTTCGGTGAGGACTATGACTTTTTCTACCTCCCGGGGATTGATCCGCAGTATGGCAAGCCCGTCCTCGTGGCTGGCGATATCATGGCCGCCACCAACGACAAGCCCGCCACCGAAGCGGTGATGCAATACATGTCCACCGGCGAAGGTGTGAAATGGTGGCTCGGCGCAGGCGGCGCCCTCGGTCCGCAAAACGATGTCCAACTCGATTGGTATGGGGACCCCGTCGAACGCAAGGTCGCAGAAATCCTCAAGGATGCGACCGTCGTGCGCTTTGACGCCTCCGACTTGATGCCCGGCGCCGTCGGCGCGGGCTCCTTCTGGAAAGGCATGACCGACTTGTTCTCCGGTTCCGCCGATCTCGATACCGTCGTCAAGGAAATTGATGCCTCCTGGCCCGCAAGTCAATAATTGTGATACAGTTCATTCAGTGAAATAACATGCAAGACCCCCTGCGCTGTGGCTGATGCACAGCGCAGGGGCGCTATGGAAATCCGCGCAACCAATCCGCAAGCGTTTTCAGAAACAGACTATCGAGATAGGAGAGCCGACATGGAAAAACAAGCTGACGCGCAGATTCTGGCTCCGATTGGAGAGGGTCCCAAACGACCCGGTCCGGGCGAATGGTTGGTCACAAACATCCTCCGCATTCTGCTCGCGCTCATTGTTCCGATTGGGACGTTCATCGTGCTCTATGCCGGTTTTGTCTTTTTGCGCGATGCGAATGCGCCCAAAATTGTCGTCGCTGTGATCGCGATTGTCTGGGGCGTCGGCGGGGTTGCCCTGCTCTATACCGTATCAAACTGGCTGGTAGAGCATTTCAACTCTCAATGGCGCGCTCGCATTTTGCCTTTTGTCTTTGTCGGTCCGGCGCTCGCGATTCTTTTTTGGTATCTCGCGTTTCCCACCGTGCGGACCTTTTGGGCGAGTCTGTTTGACGCCAGCGGCGCGCAATTCGTCGGTCTACAAAATTATGTCGAGGTTTTTACGAATCGCAACATGTTTACCGCGTTTCGCAACAATCTCATGTGGATTCTTTTTGGCGCATCTATTTGCGTGATCTCGGGTCTGCTGGTCGCAGTGCTGGCGGACCGCACCCGGTGGGAGACTGCCGCCAAAATCATGATCTTTATGCCGATGGCAATTTCGATGGTCGGCGCGTCAATCATCTTTAACATGATCTATGCGGTTAGCCCGGACATCGGACTGCTCAATGCAATCTATACGGGCATCACCGGCAATCAACCGATTGCCTGGAAAGCCGCGGCAGAGATTCAACCCTGGAACAATCTTTTCCTCATCTTTGTCATGATCTGGCTGCAAACGGGCTATGCGATGGTCCTCTTTTCGGCAGCCATCAAGGGCATTCCCGGTGAGATTCTGGAAGCCGCGCGTGTGGACGGCGCGAACGAGCTCACCGTGTTTTTCCAAATCATGCTCCCCTCGATCAGGGGCACCATCATCACGGTCAGCACGACCGTGGTCATTTTTACGCTCAAGATTTTTGACGTCGTATGGGTGATGACCGGCGGACAATTCAATACGCAGGTGATCGCAACCCAGTTTTATCGCGAGTATTTTACGGCGGCGAATGCGGGGCTTGGCTCGGCAATTGCAATCGTCCTGTTGATCCTGGTCATTCCGGTAATGATCTATAACATCAGAGGGTTCAACGAAAGGCAGGCGTTCTAATGGCTCTCGCAACCAGAAAGAAAAGGGGACCTTTCAACCCATCGGCAATCATCGTCAACGGCACCCTGCTGCTGCTCGTGTTGGCATGGGTCATCCCCACCATCGGCTTGCTGATTTCGTCCTTTCGCCCGCGCTTTGATATCCAGACCTCGGGTTGGTGGACCGTTTTCCCGCACCGCGAATATGTCCCGGTAGAGACGATCCCACTGCCCGAAGGAGACCGCACCGGAGTGATGGAGATTCGCGGCGCCAGCGCGACCTTTGAACAATTTCGACAGGGCATCACCTCTCCCGATGGTCAATACAAAATCGTCTGGAAAGGCAATCGCCGTCTGGGGACGATTGAAATTCAAGAACAAGTGTGGACGTGGGGCTCTGCCTGGACGCTGGAGAATTACGAACAGGTCCTCCAGGGAAAAACTTTCGAGATCAAGCGTCCGGATGGCACTGTCGAGGTGGTGCCGGGGGACGACCTGGTGAACGCGTTCATCAACAGTCTGGTCGTCACCATTCCTTCGACCGTGATTCCCATCTTGATCGCCGCATTCGCGGCGTATGGTTTTGCCTGGATGCGTTTTCCGGGACGCCGCGTCTTTTTTATCATGGTCGTGGCGCTGCTCGTAGTCCCGCTCCAGATTGCGCTTGTGCCAATCCTGACCGACTATGTGCGGTTGAATCTGAACGGCACATTTCTCGGCGTCTGGCTGGCGCATACCGGATTCGGATTGTCGCTAGCCACCTACCTGCTCTACAGCTATATCAGCCAACTGCCCCGCGAAGTGCTCGAGTCTGCCTTTATTGACGGCGCATCGCACTTTACGATCTTTACGCGCTTGATTCTGCCGCTTTCAGTCCCGGCGCTGGCATCGTTCGCCATCTTTCAGTTCCTGTGGGTCTGGAACGATTACCTGGTGGCATTGATCTTTATCGGTTCCAAACCGGATGTGCAGGTGCTCACGATGCGGATCGCGGACATGGTGGGCTCGCGCGGAAACGACTGGCACTTGTTGACCGCGGGCGCGTTCGTATCCATGGTCCTGCCGCTGATCGTGTTCTTTTCGCTCCAGCGCTATTTTGTGCGCGGGCTTTTGTCCGGTTCGGTCAAGGGTTAAGCCGACAAATGAATGTTTCTCCCGATTGGTTCAGGGACGCTGTTTTTTACCAGGTGTTTGTCCGAGCGTTTGCAGACTCGAACGGCGACGGCATCGGCGATTTGCGCGGCGTGACCTCCAAACTGGACTATATTCGCGCGCTGGGCGTGGATACAATCTGGTTGATGCCCATTACCCCCTCACCCCTGCGCGACCACGGCTATGATGTGAGCGGGCATTTTGACGTTCATCCCGATTATGGGACGCTGCAAGATTTTGCGAATTTGGTGGACGAGGCACACAAGCGCGACCTGCGTGTGATCGTGGAACTGGTGCCGAATCACACCAGCGACCAACATCCGTGGTTTCAAGCATCGCGCGACCCACAGCACCCCGAACATGCCAAATACCGCGACTGGTATGTGTGGAGCGATACCGACCAAAAATATAAAGACGCGCGGATCATTTTCATTGATTACGAAAAATCCAACTGGACCTTTGACGAGACGCGCGGGCAGTATTACTGGCACCGCTTTTTTTACCATCAACCGGACCTGAATTATGACAATCCGGATGTGCAACAAGCCATGCTCAAGGTTGCCCAATTTTGGGTTGACCGGGGCGCGGACGGGATTCGCGTGGATGCGCCGCCCTATTTGATCGAGCGTGAAGGGACCAGCTGCGAGAATTTGCCCGAATCACACGCCTATTACAAACGGATGCGCGCGTTTCTGGACGCATATGCGCCGGGGACCATGCTGCTCGCAGAGGCGAACCAGTGGGCGCGCGACACCCTGCCCTATTTCGGGAACGGCGACGAGTTTCAAATGAATTTCCATTTTCCCCTGATGCCGCGCATTTTTCTGGCGCTGGCGCGAGGGACGCGCGAAGCGCTCGATTGGATTTTGGAACAGACCCCGCCCCTGCCCGACAATTGCCAATGGGCGACTTTTTTACGGAACCACGACGAGCTGACGTTGGAAATGGTGACGACGGACGAGCGCGAGTTTTTGTGGGACCATTATGCGCTGGACCGCAGCATGCGCTTGAACCTGGGTATTCGCCGCCGCCTCGCCCCGCTTTTGGAGAATGACCGCGCCCGCATTCAGGTGGCGCACTCGCTGCTGCTCACCCTGATCGGCTCGCCCGTGTTGTATTACGGCGACGAAATTGGGATGGGCGACAATATCCGCTTGGATGACCGCTGGGGCGTGCGCACGCCGATGCAGTGGGATGATTCACCGAACGCGGGTTTTTCGACCGCGCCCACAGACAAGCTCTATCTCCCTGTGATTCAAGACGAGACATACAGCTACCACCGGGTGAATGTCGCGCAAGCCGAAGTCGCGCCGGACTCGCTGTTGAATTGGCTGCGCGATGCGCTCGAACTCCGCGCACAGCATCCCGCGTTTGGACGCGGCGAATTGAAAACCATCGCTTCCGAGAACCCCGCCATCTTTGCCTATACGCGCACGACCCCCGCCGAGACGCTGCTGGTGGTCAACAATCTGTCGGCGCACACTCAAGAGGTGATGCTGGACACGGGCTTACACGGCACACTGCGCGATCTGGAGAGCGAGCAAGAGCTGCAGGTGGACGGCGAGTTGAAATTGGAAATGCCGCGGTATGGTTATTGGTGGTTCGAGGTCAAACCGTGAAATGAATTTGGATGAATCGGCGACCCCGGGATTGCCAACACACCCGCCCTCCGAAAACGACTGCTTGCTCTGGCTGCATATTCCCAAGACCGCCGGGATCACGCTCTCGTCATTGATTGACCCGCTCTGGCAACCCGAGGCGCGCTGTCCGCTCTATTTCCCGCGTGAATTGCAGGGCATCGTCCCCGAGACTCTCGACCGCTATCGCAGTTTTAGCGGTCACTTTAATTTTACAGAAATCGCATGGCTGGTTGGACGACCGCTGGTCAGCATGACCATGCTGCGCGACCCCGTGGAACGTTACCTCTCCAACTTTTTGCACCTGAAATACAAACCTCCTTTTCAGGCGCGCCCCATCGTGGCGCGAGAGCTGCCGCTGGTGCGAGAACTGTCGCTGCAAGAGTTCATGGCGCGCGATGATCTTTTTATTCCCCGCGATATCGCCAACATGCAGACGCGCATGTTGGGTGCGCCGCTCGACCCGGCTTCTTTGTCCCCCTCACGGGCAGAATCCTATTTTGGCATGCTGGACAGAGCCAGAATGAGCCCGCAGGCAGCCCTGGCGAACCTGCGCGGCATGGCGTGTTTTGGTCTCACCGAACGGTTCCAGGACTCGCTTTTCATGTTTGCCTTTACGTTTGGTTGGAAGCCGCTGTATGTGTCAGAAAAACTCAACCCGCGTGAACCGGCAGCAGAACAGGAACCCATCACCGCGACGAGCCGCGAGCGAATGCGCGCGCTCAATGCGATGGATATAGAGTTGTACGATTCTGCGGTTCAATTGTTTGACGAGCGCATGCGCGCCATGTGCAAAGAGCTGCTGGGACGGTACGGCACAAGCGCACAAGCTCTTCTGAAATATCCTCTCCCTCCCGAAACGCTTGGGCTGCTCCTCGACAAACACCACGCCGCAGTCTCGGACATTTCATAAATGACAGACGCTTTGTCCGTTGGCATAGTCCGCCTGAATTTTCGGCGAGCGACAAGGGAACTCTAAGGCGTTTCTCATCGCAACTTAACTTGGCTCGGACAGAATACAAGGACTTGCAAGCCCCGGTCATTTTGACTTCGCCAGTCACCCGGCGTTCGCAAGCATTCCCTCCGCCGAACGCTGTAATTTGCGCTATAATAAAGTCTTGACGCCGATGTGATCGGTTTGCCGGCGCATCGTTCCGTCCATATCCGCCAGAGATAGCGCAACAACATGATGAAATTGCCGAGTCAAGTGCTGGCGCGCGAGTTATAAAAGAGTACTCTACTACGCAATCTCATGTTGTTGCACTATTAGAATCCGCAAAAGCGCCGCAATTGAGTTTCCCCGCCGATTCATGCAATTGCAGGGTTGATGCGTAACGGTCCTTATGCAAGAACCCCAACGAAAAAATTCGTTTCGAGTGCGTTTCTCGGCGCAAAGAATCTCCGCGCTTGCCAACAAACTCCTGCCGATCGCCGTCGGCGTGGCAGTCACCCTCCTCGCTCTCTATATTTTCGGTATCGTCAACCCCGCGCCCAAGCCCTTGACCGACAAGGAACTGAATCAGCGGATCGCATCCGCGATGGCGTCCGCCACACCGCCCCCCGCTCTTGCCGCGCGGGTCTATGGGGCAGTCCAGCCGTCGCTCGTCCAGGTCGAGACAAAAATTCTGTCCACGGATGGCAAGGAAGAAGGCGGGCGCGGCGCAGGCGTGATTATTGACGAGAACGCGCAGATTTTGACCAGTTTGCACGTGGTGCAGAACGCTTTCGAAATCGAAATCTTGTTCATGGACGGGACGCGCTCGGAAGCGCAGATTGTGACAACCCAGCCCGAGAACGATATCGCGCTCCTCAAGCCGCTCCAGATGCCCGCCCAGTTTTTGCCTGCCATACTGGGTAACCCCAACGCTCTAAACATTGGCGACGAGGTCTTTGCCATCGGCAGCCCATTTGGCTTGACCGGTTCGGAATCGGCGGGCATTGTCTCGGGGCTGAATCGAATCTATCGTCCCAACGAACAGACGCAACTGGACGGCATGATCCAATTTGATGCCGCCGTGAATCCCGGCAATTCGGGCGGACCGCTCGTGAATCGTTATGGAGAAGTGGTCGGCATTGTGACAGGTCTCTTGAATCCCAGCGAACAAAATTTCTTTGTCGGTATCGGTTTCGCCGTGCCGATTGACACGGCGGCGAGCGCTGCCGGACCAAACCCATTCTAAAAACAGGGGGCGGTGGCGAGCAACCAAACTATTGTGCGCGTCAAACTCTCGAGTCAGGCGCAACCTCCCCACCACCCGTCACTTTTCCGGAGGAATCAATGTCTCTGAATAAAGCCCCGGCGCCGCCGCTGCCGGTGGATGTAAAAAAGATGGAAATAAAACACCCGAGCGCTGCCAAGATGGAGCAGGTGCTGTTCGAGGTGAAAAAAGTCATTGTCGGGCAGGACCATCTGTTGGAACGGCTCGTGGTGGCGCTGCTGGCGCGCGGGCATATCCTTGTGGAAGGTGTGCCGGGGCTTGCCAAAACGCTCGCCATCAAATCACTCGCCGACTCGGTCGGCGGTGAATTCAAGCGCATTCAATTCACGCCCGACCTCGTCCCCGCTGACCTGGTCGGCACGCGCATCTATAACCAAAAGACGGGCGAGTTCAATACTTCGCTGGGTCCGGTCTTTACCAACCTGCTGCTCGCCGACGAAATCAACCGCGCTCCCGCCAAAGTGCAGAGCGCGTTATTAGAAGTCATGCAGGAACGCCAGGTGACGATCGGCGGCACGACCTACAAAGTGCCAAACCCGTTCCTCGTCATGGCGACGCAAAACCCCATCGAGACCGAAGGGACTTATCCCCTGCCCGAAGCGCAGGTGGACCGTTTCATGATCAAAGTCCTGGTGGGATATCCGTCTGACCGCGAAGAGTTTGTGATTGTCGAACGCGTGACCGGCATGATGATGCCAATCTCCAAAGTGCTCACGCCGGACGAGTTGATTGCGCTGCAAAAAGAGACCGACAGGGCATATGTGGACCCCGCCCTGATCGAATACGCGGTGCGGATTGTCACGGCGACGCGCGAACCTAAAAAATATCAACTGCCCGAACTGCAAAAATACATCGGGTTTGGCGCCAGTCCCCGCGCCTCGATCAATTTGATATTGACGGCGCGCGCGCTGGCAATGGTCCGCGGGCGCCAATATGTGCTGCCGCAAGATGTGTATGACATGGTCTATGATGTGCTGCGGCATCGCATGGTGCTGACCTATGAAGCGCTTTCCGACGGCGTGACGGCAGACAAGATCATCCATAAGGTGATGGACCGGATTCCAATTCCCGTCATCCCGCAGCCCGAACGCATTCCGGGGAGCGCATAAAAAAAAGTGCGGGTGGAAAGCTAAAAGCTAAAACAGAGTCGCATTTGATATCGAGCTTTTAGCTTTTTGCTTGAAACTTGGCTTGTTTCATGTCATTAGCTACTCCTGACCGTTTGTTGCAGCGACTGGATTGGACGGTGATTCGTCGTCTGGACGGGCTGCTGCAGGGCGAGTACCGCTCTCTGTTCACGGGCGCGGGACTTGACCTTGCGGAAATTCGCGAATATACCGCGGACGATGATATCCGTTACATGGATTGGAATGTGACGGCGCGCATGGGCTCGCCGTATGTGCGCAAGTATCATGAAGACCGCGAAATCAACGCGTGGTTCTTGCTCGACCTGTCGCCCTCGGTGGACTTTGGCACCGTCAATGCGCTAAAACGCGATTACTTGATCGAGTTTGTAGGTGTCATGGCGCGGCTGTTGACCCGTCACGGAAACCGGGTGGGAGCGGTTTTTTACAGCTCGCACATTGACAAGGTGATTCCCGCGGCGGGGGGCAAAATGCAGGTGCTGCGGCTGATCAACGATCTGCAAAAAGAACCAAAATTACGCCGCGCGCCATTTACGAGTTTGACAACCCTGATTGACGCCGGGAACCACGTCATTCGGCGTCGTTCGCTGGTATTTCTGGTTTCCGACTTTATCAGCGAGCCGGGCTGGCAATTGCCGCTGCGATATCTGACCCAAAAACACGAGGTCCTGACCGTGCGCTTGTGGGACCCGCGCGAGGTCGAAATTCCTGACATTGGCATGGTAGTTATTGAAGACGCAGAGACGGGCGAGCAGTTGTTTGTTGACACACATGACAAAAAGTTCAGGGAACGCTTTACCAAAGCGGCGCACAAGCGTGAGGAGCAAATCAATCAGGCGTTCAAACAGGCGGGTGTGGATGTTTTGGCTCTTTCGACGGAGGATGATTTGGTAAAAGCGATTTTGCGGTTTGCAAATTTGCGCAAAGAGCGCAAGGCACATCCCGCCCAAGGATTTTAGATTCATGATTTCTGATCTTTGATTTTGCGCCCTGTCGAGAGACAAAAAGAAAATCCCGGATCATCAATCATCAATCAGAATTCAGAAATATTATGACATTCCTTTGGCCCTTTATGCTGACGCTGCTGCTGCTGATTCCGGCGCTCATCATCGTATATATCCTCTTGCAGCGGCGACGGCAAAAATATGCGCTTCGTTATGCTTCGCTCTCACTCGTCAAAGAGGCATTGGGGCGCGGTCCCGGCTGGCGGCGGCATGTGCCCGCGGCGATTTTCCTGATGGCATTGACGGCAATGATTTTTGCGCTGGCGCGTCCGGAAATGGAAACGCTCGTCCCCTCCGCCGAAGGCACGATTATCCTGACGGTGGATGTTTCAGGCAGTATGACGGCAACCGATCTGCAGCCGAACCGTATGGAAGCGGCAAAGGCGGCGGCGCGCGCCTTTGTCGAAAAACAGCCCGAGACTGTGCAGGTGGGCATTGTTTCGTTTAGCGACAATGCATTCGTGGTGCAGCCGCCGACGGACGACAAGGACGCACTGCTCTCGGCGATCAACCGCTTGAACTATCAACGCGGCACAGCCATCGGGCGCGGGTTGGTGGCATCGCTCGAAGCGATTGCCGAGAAAAATGGAGAGCCGAGCGAGATCAACCTGAATCCGGACGAGGACCAGTCAAACAACAACAATAACGCCGCGCCCCAGCCGACGCCGATGCCCAAAGGGCAGTATCAAAACGCGATCATTGTGCTGTTGACAGACGGCGAAAACAATCAGTGGCCCGAGCCGGTCGAGATTGCCCAAATTGCGGCAGACCGCGGCATCCGGGTATACACCGTCGGTATCGGCAGCGAAGAAGGGGCGATTGTCCGCATCCAGGGGCGCGCGATTCGCACCCGCCTTGACGAACAAACTCTCCGTACGATAGCAGAAATGACCGACGGCATCTATTACAACGCCCAGACCGAGACGGACCTCGTCAAGGTCTACGAGACCCTTTCGACCAATCTGGTGCTCAAGACCGACACGACCGAAGTGACCGCGTATGTCACCGCAATCGCGGCGGTCCTCTCTTTGCTCGCCGGGTTCTTGTCTTTGATGTGGTTCAATCGCCTGCCATAGAGCAGCAAGTTTGGAGCAGCAAAAAAATCTCTGCGACATGTGCAGAGATTTTTTGTTTCTGCGAAACTTGCGGTTGACGCTGTCATTCCGCGCGTGATAGAATTGCGCCATGCTGGCAAAAATCAACTCGTCGAATTCTCCCGCGACGCCCGGGCAGCGCCCTGGCTGCTTTGCCATCGGTGGCCTCGCCCTCCTCGGCGTCATTCTTATAATGGTAGTGTTGGTTGTGGCGGGCTCGGTCTACGAATCCACAGCGCGCGCCCAAGAACTCGCCCAAGTCTCGGCTCCAGGACGACTTGTGGATGTAGGCGGACACAAATTGCACATTGTATGTGCGGGAGAGAAAACCGCGGGTCAGCCCACCGTGCTTTTGGAGGCAGGCGCCGGGGGTTGGTCCATCCATTGGTTCGACCTGCAAAATCAACTCGCGCAGTTCACGCGCGTATGCGCCTATGACCGCGCGGGATTCGGTTGGAGTGAAGCAGGACCACTGCCACGCGATGGTAATCGCATTGTGAATGAGCTGGATGCATTGTTGAGGAACGCCGGTGAGAGCGGCCCGTTCGTGTTAGTGGGTGCTTCGCGTGGCGGACAATACATTCGTCTATATCGAGAGGCACATCCGGAGCTGGTGGTGGGAATGGTGCTGGTGGACGCCGAGCCGGAAGAGTTCCGCACTCAATCGGCATACGGGAAAAATGTGGCGACACAAAACCTGCCTGTTTTTTCAGCGCTCGGTACCTTGAGTCGGATCGGGGTCTTGCGTCTATTGGGTGGAGATCCCGCCAGTGCCCCTGAAATTCCCTGTGTCCCGACTCTGGTTAAAAGACTCCCCGCGCAAGAGCATGCGGCGTATCTTGCTGTGGAGGGGCAGCCAAAATGTTTTGATGCGTTCCTGAACGAAGAAGCTGCGACCGAGGAACGTCAACGCCAGGTTCGCCAAACACGGGCACTTGGTGACTTGCCGCTCGTGGTGCTGACGCGTGGCATTAATGTTGCCGCCGCGGCCGGTGCATCGCCGGAACAAGCCGCCGAGAGCGAACGCGTCTGGCAAGTGTTACAAAGAGAACTTGCCGAACTGTCCACGCGTGGGGTTCTGGTGCAAGCCACCACCAGTGGACACGACATCGCGAGCGACCAGCCCGCTCTAGTACTGGAAGCCGTTCGTTCGATGCTCGAATAGTTTTGAGCGACGGTTGACGCTGTCATTCCGCGCGTGATAGAATCGCCGTCATGCTTGCCAAAATCAATTCGTGCGCGGTGATTGGGCTTGATGGCGCTCTCGTAAGTGTTGAAGTAGATATTTCGGGTGGGCAGGTTATTTTTCTGGTCGTTGGTCTGCCCGATACCGCCGTCCAAGAGTCGCGCGAACGCGTCCGCGCCGCCATCAAGAACTCAGGGTTAAACTTTCCCCTCAAACGCATCACCGTCAATCTCGCGCCCGCCGATTTACGCAAAGAAGGTCCCGCCTACGATCTGCCGATTGCGGTCGGTGTCCTCGTCGCCTCGGAACAAATCACCGCAGACCTCTCCAACGCGCTGGTGATTGGCGAGCTATCGCTCGATGGTTCCGTGCGCCACACAAACGGAGTGCTCTCGATGGCGCTGCTGGCGCGCGAGCGCGGTATCAAGACCCTGTTTGTGCCCGCCTCTGACGCCCCGGAAGCGGCGCTAATCCCGGATATTGACGTCATCCCCATCGAATCATTGTTTGCCCTATATGCACATTTGCAGGGTCTCCAACCCATCCCCTCCTACGAATCGAAATTGCAGTATGACTCTGACGACCTGCCGCTTTACCCTGTAGATTATTCAGAGATTCGCGGACAAGAGCACGTCAAGCGCGCGATGGAAGTTGCAGCCAGTGGTCAGCACAATCTCTTGATGACGGGACCGCCCGGCTCAGGCAAGACTCTCCTGGCGCGTTCCCTCCCCTCGATTCTCCCGCGCCTTGTATTACAAGAGGCGTTGGAAATCAGCCGCATCTACAGCGTCAACAATCTGCTCCCGTCCGATTCTCCGTTGGTGCGACAGCGTCCCTTTCGCGCGCCGCATCACACGATTTCATTTGCCGGACTCGTCGGCGGGGGCCGCTGGCCCCATCCCGGCGAAATCTCGCTCGCGCATCGCGGCGTATTGTTTCTCGACGAGTTGCCGGAATTTGACGCGCGGAGTCTTGAGGGATTGAGGCAACCTCTGGAAGACAAGACCGTCTCGGTGACGCGCGTCAGCGGTTCTCTCACCTTTCCCGCCAATTTTCAATTCATCGGCGCGATGAATCCCTGTCCCTGCGGCTATTTCGGTGACCCGGTCAAAGAATGCACCT
>JADZCJ010000059.1 GCA_020851635.1 Anaerolineae bacterium | reverse complement strand
TAATGTTTGCCCGAAAACCCGGGCGTGGCTTCGCAGACGCGCTGCCCCGGTGCCGCACGGCCAAAGAGCCGCGTCAAACCCAAATGGGCACCGCTTTCATCGATGAATTTGAGGTGTGCGGCGATGTCTCGGAGGGTCAACGCGGTCTTGGCGTGATGGGCGGCCCGCAGGGTTTGGACCCGTGCCGTTTCGCGTTGACTGTCGTGCAAACTTTTTTTTTCGTGGCAAGTTCAGAATTCGGAGTTCCCGGCACATCATGCTGGGATTGGCGTGGACCCCCGTTTTCGCTGCCACGCGCGCACACAGTTCTGCGAGCGTGGCATCTGGTTGTTCCGCCACCAGTTGGCGGATCAGTGCGGCGTGCGGTGCGAGAACCCGTTTGGCCCCACCAGCAAACGGCAATGCTGCGATGCGTCCGCTTTCGCGAAACGTGCGCCACCACTCTTCGACTGCGGAAAGACTGACCGAAAAGCGCGCAGCAATTTCGGGTTGGGTCAGGTCCGCTTCGCGCGTGGCGGCAATGACACGTTCACGTAGGTCAGAGGAGTAGGCATTCATGGTTCTCAACTTACCATAAGTATCCCTTGTACCAAATAGGAATTCGTTCTAGTTTCTCGATTTGCTTGTGTTTGAGATAGAGCCGTCAATTCCTTGTTTCGCCATGCGAAACAAGGAATTGCACCGGCCCGAGTCACAGAGGCGCCGTGATGTTACACGACGAGTTGGTAAATTTGCCTTTTTGCCGTCGAGGTTGGACATGATCGTAGCGAAAACTGCCTGCCTCGAGCGCTTGGGTTGCCACATCTTTCGGACAGAGTGCATCATCCATGCTCACAAACAGCAAACGCCAGTCCGCCCGTAGTTGAATCTGGGCAACAGTCTGCAGCAGGAAACGTGTCAAGGCCTGCTGCACCGCGTGACTGTCCCACGGACTGACGCGAGAAAAATCGGCGAGCGCAAACTCGTCGGTGTGAGGCAGACCCAACAGACGCGTGAACGCACTCGGCGTCTTGTGCTTGAAGGCGCCGATCAAGAGCGCCTCGATCACATTCAACGCATGGCATTGATGGGCGGGCGAAAAATCGATGAGTAGCGGAATCGGAAAGTTGCATACCGCGTCCGAATGGACGACAATCCAGGTGAACATGGGACAGCCCCTTGGCGTAAGTTTAGTCGCTCACACTGTAGAGCTCTTCCCGTGCTCTTTCAACTCAGGCCGTTAGTTGCCAATGTCCAGTAACAAAATAGGACACGTCGAGCGAACAAATCGCCGCGAATTGCCCTACTGTATGATCTTGGCTACATGTTGATTGTCTTCTCGAACTATAGTTGTCCCTCTGCGCGCAATCTCGTCAACTGCAGCGCTGACAGGTTAATCGCATGAACCGTCTCGAACCCGAAACTCGAATACGTGAGGACCATATGCAGTTTTTCAGAGCGCATTGGTTTGATGCGGGTCTCGTATTGGCAGGCGGGATCGGTGTCTATTTGCTCGCGATTGGAGCTCATGGGATACAGCTGCTGCTGTGGCTCGATCTCATTTTTCTCTGTCTGCATCAATTTGAAGAGTATCGCTATCCCGGCTATTTTCCCGGAATGATGAATACGGTCATGTTTGCCAGCAAGCATCCCGACCGCTATCCTCTGAATGCGAATGCCGCTTTTGTTATCAATGTCGGAATCGGCTGGGGTTTTTATTTTCTGGCGGCGCTTGTGGGCGAGCGCGGGATTTGGTTGGGGATCGCGACGATGTTGGTTTCGGTGGGTAATATCATCGCCCACACCATCCTCTTTAACGTAAAAGGGAAAACCATTTACAACCCGGGGATGCTGACCGCCCTTTTTTTGTTTCTGCCGCTGACGGTATATTTCTTTTATGCTTTGACAACGAACGGGTTTGCTGCGCCTTTTGATTGGGTCGTGGGGGTATTTCTGGGCATCGTCCTTAATTACGTGGGGATACTCAAGATGATTGACTGGCTCAAAGACGAACAAACCCCGTATGTGTTTCCGAAACGGTTCTTGATCCCCGGCGCGGATAAAGCGCCGCCTCGAATCAATTCGGGGACTTGATCAGGATAAAATCAGTTGAAACTGATTCCGGCGCAAAAATCTGGCGCACATCCTTGCCGGGAGAAGATATAGACCATCTTTTCCGGTGCGGCGGCAAGCACGGGGCTCAAGATGGTGTTTGAGCTGGGGAGGAGTCAGAGCAAATGAATCGGGCAGAGATCGCAGAGGCGCGGGCGTTTCAAGCCTGGCACAATTTTAACGAGGCGCTCAAGCGGACGATTGCGCCGTTGACGGAGGAGCAGCTGGGGTTGCGATTGGGACCCGAACTGCGCTCGGTGGGCGAAATCGCCGAGCATATCGCGTTTGGGCGGGCGTTGTGGCTGAAAAACATCCGGGTGGAGAGCGCGGCTGACCTGGAGCCCCTGCTTGTGTGGGACGACCCCAACGACCCGCCGCGCACAGCTGCCGAAATAATGGCAGGGTTGGACGAGAGTTGGGCGCGACTGGGCGCGTATTTGATGCGCGGGTCGGCGGAGGACGAGTATTCCGATAAAGCCGAAGAGCAGTTATATAGTATCTGGGGGATGATTGACCATGACCTGCCGCATGGTGGAGAGATTTCGATGATCCTGGGCGCGCGTGGGCTGCCGGGACTGGAATTGTAGTCGCGGTTTGCTGAGGACGGATTACCGGAAATATCAAGAGCAGACAGATTTCGTTCACGGAAGGGGGTATTTGCAATGAGCAAAACCGAAATTGCCAGTGGTGTGGTACACTCACTGCCCGCGGATTTACGCCAAGTCCTTGCGGCTGACAAGGCGGCAAGGGAAAAATGGGAGAGCCTGACGCCGCTGGCGCGCAACGAGTGGATTTGTTGGGTGGAATCGGTCAAGAAACCGGAAACGAGAAGGGAGCACGTGGAGCGAACGGTGGAAGAACTCAAGCAAGGCAAGCGCCGCCCGTGCTGTTGGATCGGCTGTATCCACCGCACGGACAAGGCAATCAGTCCTTCAGTGAAATGGGTGTTGAGCAAGCAATCGAAAAAAACAGCGAAAGTGTGATTGTGTTTATCCGACGTTCCATTTGAGTTGTCGGCCGGAAAACGCGAATTGACGCGAATCTTTACGAATCTAGATCGGAGAGTGGACCTGAAAGGGAGGTTGTGGCAATGAGTGTGCAGCGTGACAATCCCTTAATTTTGCGCGACATATTAAATGAAGCAAAATTGGCGCAGCAATTTGTTGGTGATATCGAGTACAAAGATTTTTTGGCGAATCCTCAGAAAAAGCGTGCAGTGGAGTTTTCACTGATTGTGCTTGGAGAAGCAACGCGGACTCTATCTGTCGCAATTCGGGACGGATATCGTGAGGTGGGATGGGCAATGCTGATGGAAACTCAAAACCGTTTGATGCTTCAATACGCCAACATTGACTATGGCAGCGTTTGGACAACGGTCAAGGAAGATTTGCCCGTGTTGGAGGGACAGATTGAGAGGATTTTGGTAGAATTGGATGCGGAGGGCAAAGGGTAGAGGGAGATTTGTATGGCGAACGATGAGCAACTATTGGAGCGAATCACGTTTGATGCGGATGTGATGGTGGGCAAGCCCGTCGTTCGCGGGACGCGCCTGACGGTCGAGTTCATTTTGAACTTACTGGCGCACGGCGCGATGACAACAGAGATTTTGGACGAGTACACGGGATTGACGCAGGCGGATACACAGGCGTGTTTGTTGTTTGCGACGCGCTCGCTTGAAAACACTTCATTCATGCCGCTGGCCGCGGAGACGCGGTGATGCGATTTCTCGTATCACTCTGACCAGTTTCCTGATAACTATGTTGTGGTCACGGAAACTCGCGTGCGATTTGTGCAGCGGTGAATGACAGTGATTGTGGAAAAGGGTAAAAGCGTGGTGGCACAAAAATCAAACATCAAATCGGTCAAGCGTCGTTCGACGCGAGCGGCCAAGTCGAGCGGCACGCGTTCGGGAACGAAATCGTTGGATCACGCCGCTATGTCGCCGTACGCCGCTCTGCGCGATCGGGCCAAACCATTGGCTAGGTTCGGTGGTTGGCGCGTAAGCAGCACACGATGTTGACATGGAAGCGTTACCTGCAGAGCGCGTGTATGCCGCATGTCGCCGTCGTTTGTCAAAAAAGCCGAGTTGGGAAAAAGTCAGTCAGATGAGTGGATTGGAACGCCATATCCACACAGTGAAGGAATTTTGCCGAGAGGATTAGGAGAAAACCAATGACAACTTTCTTGCCCTTTGTTAAGATGTGGGACCGAATCGAAATCACACGGAGTGATTCCGATGTCGCGTTCTTCCATGAGTTGATGTACATGGGTGAGCTGATGACAAAAATTGTTACGCTGGGGCTGGTAGCTGGAATTGCTGATGATCGGGATAGACATCGCTATCGAGAGCTTCATCGTCTGGCTAGAGCTGATGGTCTCGGAGATTGGGTTGAGGTAATAAATGATACCCTGACAGGTACGGCCGCACAAACTTTATATAAATCCACTCACGAATCACAGAGGGATTTGACGATGCGTGTAGGCAAAGGGACGTGGCAGTTTGACTCAGTTACTCTACTTGAAAAATGCCTCAAGGAAGTTGATGTCGCATTTGACGACCAGACCGCGAAAGTTGATGGTAGAAAATGGTTTGCCAGATTCGTGCTTCTGCGCAATAAAACCCGTGGGCATGGAGCTCCTCCCAGTGGCGTACTTGCCACAATTGGCCCTTGGTTGGAGGAATCTATCAGGCTGGTCGAGAAAAATAGTCAGTTGACGCGGCGACCTTGGGCTTATTTGCGAAGAAGCTTGTCCGGTAAGTATCGGGTAACCAAGTGGAATGACAACGGCGCTGAATTCGACCCACTCAAAACCACAGTAGGACGACAGAAAAGTCTCTCCGATGGCGTTTACGTGTTCTTCGATGATTTTACCAAAGTTGAATTGCTAGAATCAGATATAGATGCACTCGATTTCTTTGTGCCAAATGGTGGCTTCAATGACAGGAAGTTTGAAATGATTTCTTATCTAACGGGAAACAAGCTCGAAGGTGATGCTAGTTTGTACTTGGCACCTACAACGCCACTACCTCAGAGTGAGACCCAAGGGGCTGGTATTCTAGAACTTCAAGGGAAATCATTTGGGAATCTGCCGCCCGTAATGAAAGGTTATATCCATCGCCAAGTGCTTGAGTCAACGCTGAAAGATATGCTCCTCGATGATCGCCATCCTGTGATCACTCTTATTGGCAGAGGTGGCATTGGCAAGACATCGTTGGCACTTTCGGTTTTGCACGATGTCGCCAATAATGGAAGATTTAGTGCAATTCTTTGGTTTAGTGCACGTGATATAGACCTTCTACCTCAAGGTCCAAAATTGGTGGCACCACAGGTTTTGAGCACACCTGATATAGCTAATGAACTGGTCCGTTTGCTAGATCCAAAAGACACAATCGAAAAAGAATTCAAACCAATTAATTATCTTGCGGAGGAACTGGGAAATGGCTCGCTGGGGGCCCAATTGTATGTGTTTGACAATTTTGAAACAGTCCGCAATCCGATTGAGTTGTTTTCTTGGATTGATACATATATCCGCTTACCTAACAAGATCTTAATTACGACTCGCTTCCGAGACTTTAAAGCAGATTATCCGGTTGAAGTTTCGGGAATGACTGAACAAGAAAGCGAAGCACTGATTGATTTAGCTTCATCGGAGTTGGAGATTAAGCATCTTTTAACCAGAGCATATAGGCACGAATTGTATGACGAATCAGACGGTCACCCGTACGTAATCAAAATCCTGTTGGGTGAAGTCGCCAAAGCAGGGCGGCTTGTCAAGGTGGAAAGGATTGTTGCCGTCAACGAAGACATACTGAATGCAATGTTCGAACGTACTTACAACGGGCTTTCACCTGCTGCAAAACTCATTTTTCTCATTCTGAGCAATTGGCGTTCGGCCGTTCCACAGATTGCTGTTGAAGCTGTTCTCATAACTCCGTCACATGACCGAATGGATATTGGGTCGGCGATTGATGAATTGAGGCGGAGTTCGTTTATTGATGTCGTCAGATCGCAAAGTGATAAACAATCTTTCTTGACCACGCCTTTGGCAGCTTCGGTTTTTGGTAAAAAGAAGCTGGCAGTCAGCCCCATGAAGGGCACGGTTGAAATGGATACACAACTGTTGCAAGCGTTTGGTGCTGCACAACAATCTGAAATAAAGCAAGGGATTGCACCCCGAGTAGAGAAGCTGTTTCGCTATATTGCAAACCAGACAAGCTCGGGAAAGGCAACTATAGCCGAATATCTGCCCATGCTACAATTCATTGCTGGAAAGTATCCCCCTGCTTGGCTGTTACTTGCTTCTCTCTATGAAGAATCTGGAACACCAAATGATCTTGAATGTGCGATAGATGCTCTCAGGCATTATCTTGAGACTCCACACAGCACTGAAGAAAGCCAGCTCGTTTGGAAACGACTTGCTAGTCTATGCCGACGTCGCCTCGATGTCTCAGGAGAATTGAATGCGCTTGTTGAATTGTGTCGTGTACCAGGGGTTCCATTCGAGAAACTTAGCGATGCGGCAAATAGGGTGAATGCTATTTTCTCGCGTGAAGAGTCGGAAATCGACCCTGAATTGAAACAGTATGTGTGTCGCCCATTGGTTGAGCTGATGGAGGCCCGTATTTCCGAAGGAGATGCAAACGACTATTCGCGGGTGGCATGGTTATGCATGAGACTGCACGAGGAGTCTCGGGCAAAAAATCTTATAAAGCTGGGGCTGTCTCTAGATCCATACAATACACATCTTCGAAACCTTGCAAGCAAACTTCAGCTTGATATCTAGGTTCTGTTGACATTTCCGATGGTAGGCGTTCAATTGAACGCCCCTGCAATGGAAATTTCATTTGATTTGGTCAAATGTCAACAGAACCTAACCTTGAGTATATACGTCTAGATCACAATGTTTCTGATTTTGTCATGTCTCTGCCCAACACGACCCTATCGCACAGATTTACATCCCTCTTCACTCCCTACGCTCTCTCCTACATCCACCGCCAATCCATCCACCCAATGCTCCCTAACATCCCCTGATCCCCACACCCGCGCCACCCACAACCCCAAAAATCCCCTATTTTCCCCCAAAAAAACTCCCCCTTGACATGTGACTATATAGTCACATATAATATCTCCCATGGAAGACGAGCTCGTCTTTCGCGCCCTCGCCAACCCGACCCGTCGGCTGCTGCTCGACCTGCTCTTTGAGCGAGAGGGCAGGACCGTCACAGAGCTGGAATCGGGGATGCCGATGACGCGGTTCGGAGTGATGAAACACCTTCGCTTGCTCGAGGAGGCCGGACTGGTCGTCACACGCAAAGTGGGTCGCGAAAGACTTCATTATCTGAATCCGGTTCCCATCCAGCTCATCTCGGACCGCTGGATCAATAAATACTCGGTCGCGCGCGCGAGCGCACTCGCCGATCTCAAAACTGCGCTGGAGGAAACGAATTTTATGAGCACAGACAAGCCCAAACTGGTTTATCAGATCATAATCAGGGCGCCGCAGGCGCGCGTGTGGGACGCCATCACCAAGCCGGAATTCACCTCGCGTTACTATTACGACAGCGCGCTCAAGACCGACCTCACCGTCGGCTCGCCTTTTACCTATCACATGTCGAACGGTTCGCCCGTTGTAGAAGGGGAGGTCGTCGCGTCCGACCCGCCGAACCGCCTGGTGCACACCTACCATTCGCTCTGGCCCCCGCTCGACAAAGATGCTCCGACTCTAGTGACGTGGGAATTGGAACCCATGTCGGGCGACGTGACCAGGGTGACAGTCATCCACGAAGATTTTGCGGGCGAGACGGCGACCTATCAGGGGCTTGCAAGCGGCGGCTATACGTGGATTTTGAGCAACTTGAAAACGCTGCTCGAGACCGGCGTGCCGATGCCACAGAGCTACTAGGGTGGATTTTATGTCGAAAGTCATTGCAATCATGTCTATGTCGCTGGATGGCTTTGTCGCCGACCCGAATGACGGCGTGTCCGAGGTCTTTGATTGGTATTTCAGCTCGGGAAATGTCCAAGTCCGCACAGGGGGACCGGGATCGATGACATTCAAGGTATCTGAGCCGAGCGCCGGGCACATTCGTAGTCTCACGTCCGAGTTGGGGGCAGTCATTACGGGGCGACGCACTTTTGAAGTTGCCGGAGGGTGGGGCGGAAACCATTCTTGGGGGCCTGCCTTTGTCTTGACCCATAACATCCCTGCCGGCTGGCCGCGTCCGAATTCTACGGTCCATTTTGTGACGGATGGCATCGAAAGCGCTGTGGAGAAGGCGAAAGCTGCCGCCGGCGGAAAATCGGTCGGGATGCATGGTCCCAACACCATCCAGCAATGCATTAAAGCCGGGCTCCTTGACGAAATCAGCGTTGATATAGCCGCGCTTTTTCTGGGTTCCGGAGTCCGCCTCTTTGATCACCTTGCAGGTACAAGAGCCACACTGGGAAATCCGGTGGTGATTCAAGGCGTCGGCGTGACGCACTTGCGCTACCCGGTGAGCTATAGGTAAACACTCGATGACACTGTGAAATTCTGTGATCGAGATTGTGACTATTTTTCCGACTCATTCTCACCAAATGGCAAGTCCGGCTAAAAGATTAGCGTCAATTGGCGTAAATTCGCGGGGACATCAAGTTGTCCCGAATGAATCTGCAAGCAAATGGTCAGATCATCAGTTGAGGAGGTTTTTATGGCTGCAAAAAAAGAGACCGCGAGCGCCAAGTCGTCCAATGTCTGGACGGCAGAAGAACGCGCAGCGATGAAAGAACGCGCCAAAGAGCTCAAGGCGGAGGAACGCGCAAGCAAGGACAGGGCGACGGGAGAAAAGGACGTGCTCGCCAAGATTGGCGAGATGCCCCCGGCGGACCGCGCGCTGGCGAAAAAGATCCATGCGATCGTCAAGGCGAATGCGCCCGAGCTCTTGCCGCGGACCTGGTATGGCATGCCCGCGTATACGCGCGATGGCAAGGTCGTCTGCTTTTTTCAGGCGGCCGATAAATTCAAGGCGCGCTATGCGACCTTTGGTTTTAACGACACGGCAAACCTTGACGCGGGCGCCATGTGGGCGACGGCCTGGGCGGTCATCGAGTTGAACGCCGCCGAAGAAGCCAAGCTCGCCGCGCTGGTCAAAAAAGCGGTGAGTTGAGGGGGAGCGCGATTTGACATCTCGCTCCATCCATTGTATAAATCCCCTCAATGTTGACTCGATTTGTAGCGACCGAAGTTCGCTTCCGTTTGCCGCGTCGCCCGCGTAGGGCGGGCTGGCGAACTGAACGCTCCTGCGTTCACTAATCGGTTGCAGAACGTCAACGTTGATTGTTCGGCACATCGCCAGCCCCTTTTGCGTATCACGCAAGGGGCTGTTTTTTTTATATCTGGCTCCATGAACCATCAAGCGGTTACCATGGGGCAAACATTAAAACGCAGCGCGTCAATATCACCCGCGGTTGACCAAATTGGTAAAGCAGTTGTTCTTGACTGTCATTAAGCCATGCAGCGACGCAGTTTCAACCGCATTCGAGGTGTTGGCGCGGCGCCTTGTGAAACGTCCTCAAAATGAAAAGCGAGAAGGTGGCGGGCACAAATCTGCCTGGCGTCAAACGGCAATTCGGATACCTTCCGCCATTTTGAGACCGTTTCAGACCCCCCAAGGAGGGTTTCAGCCATGTTCGCTCAAACCATCAGCACGTCCCAGACGACCGCCGAATGCCCCGAATGCGCCGGAAGCGTCAACTTTTCGGGCAAGACGATGAAAGGCGAAATCGTCACCTGCCCTGATTGCGGCGCAGAACTCGAAGTCACTGCCGTCAATCCCATCGCCCTCGAATTGGCGCCCAAAGAGGAAGAGGACTGGGGGGAGTAAGCCGAAAGCCAACCGCAGACAGCCGATAGCAAACTCTAGTTGGGATGCTGTCGGCTTTTTGCTGTGGGCTGTTTGCCGTGAGAGTTTGCGGCGACTTGCCAGCCCTGACCACCAATCAGCAATCGAAAATCGAAAATCACAAATGACAAAGATCGGTCTGATCTATTCGCGGGTGCGATTCGAAGAAAAACTCCTCATCGAGGCATTGAACAAACGCGGCATTGACCACGAACTCATTGACGACCGCGAGATCATTTTCAACCTCACCCACAATGGCTACGAGGGACGCGGCAACGTTGTCCAGCCCGAACATTTTCGACAATTTGACGTGGTGCTCGACCGCGCGATGGAATTTACACGCGGGCTTTATGCGCTCGAAATTCTCAATTCGTGGGGCATCAAGACGGTCAACCGCGCCGAGGTCGTCGCAACGTGCGGCGACAAACTATTGACGACCGCGATGCTGTCCCGGCACAACGTGCCCTCGCCCGTCACCCAGATCGCGTTCACCCCCGAAGCCGCGCTCGAAGCGATCGAGCAGATGGGTTATCCCGTCGTGCTCAAGCCCGTCATCGGCTCGTGGGGGCGGCTCATTTCCAAAGTGAACGACCGCGAAGCTGCCGAAGCGCTGCTGGAGCACAAGTCGGTGCTCGGGCATTATTTGCACGAGATTTTCTATTTGCAGGAATATATCAAAAAGCCCGGGCGCGACATTCGCATCATCATGCTCGGCGACGAAATCGTCTCGGCGATCTATCGCTCGTCCGAACATTGGGTGACCAATACGGCGCGGGGCGCGAGCTCGGCGCCGTGTCCCGTAGACAGCGCGCTGGAAAAAATCGCGCGCGCTGCCGCGCGGGCGGTGGGCGGCGGCTTTTTGGCGATTGATGTGATCGAACATGCCGAGCGCGGCTATTTGATCAACGAAATCAACCCGACGCCGGAATTTCGCGGGAGCGAAACGGCGACGGGCGCGGACATTCCAAACAGAATTATTGATTATCTAATCCGGATTGCAAAGGATAGAGCGTAAGATCGAGTTTTGATTGCGAACCGCGTTCGCAATCAAAACTCGATATACCATTTCGAAAAGAGCATGAAGAACAATATCAAAAAGGTGGTGCTCGCCTATTCGGGCGGGCTGGACACCAGTGTGATTGTGCCGTGGCTCGTCGAGAATTACGGCGCCAGCGTGACCGCATTTATCGCGGATGTTGGGCAGGGCGACGATCTCGAACAGGTGGCAGACAAAGCTATCAAAAGCGGCGCGACCAACGCCGTGATCGAGGACCTGAAACACGAGTTTGTCACCGAATACATTTTCCCCACCATGCGCGCGGGCGCGATCTATGAAGGCAAATATTTGCTCGGCACGTCCATGGCGCGCCCGGTGATTGCCAAGCATCAGGTGCGTGTTGCGCTCGCCGAAGGCGCGGACGCGGTGGCGCACGGCTGCACGGGCAAGGGCAACGACCAGGTGCGGTTCGAATTGGCATACAAGGCGTTTGCGCCGCAGATGCAGGTGATTGCGCCGTGGCGCGAGTGGGACATCAAAGGGCGCGACGACGCGCTGGCATACGCCGCCAGCCACAATGTGCCCGTTTCGCAGACGACCACGAAAATTTATTCGCGCGACGGGAATCTGTGGCATTTGTCGCACGAGGGCGGCGAACTCGAAGACCCCTGGAACGAGCCGAACCCCGACATGTTCCAATTGTCGGTTGACCCCGAACAGGCGCCCGACACGCCGACCACCATCGAGCTCGAATTCAAGCAGGGCACACCCGTGTCCTTGAACGGCGTCGAACTGGACCCCGTGAACATGGTCGCCAACCTGAACGCGGTGGGCGCGGCGAACGGCGTCGGGCGTATTGACCTGGTTGAAAACCGCCTGGTGGGCATGAAATCGCACGGCGTTTATGAAACTCCCGGCGGCACGTTGTTGTATACGGCGCACCGCGAACTGGAGGCGCTGACGCTCGACCGCGACACGATGCATTACAAGGATTTGATCGCCCAAAAATACGCCGAACTGGTTTATAACGGTTTGTGGTTCACCCCCTTGCGCGAGGCGCTGGACGCGTTTGTGACGCGCACGCAGGACCGCGTGACGGGCACGGTCAAGTTGAAATTGTACAAGGGCAATGTGATTGTGGCGGGGCGCAAATCGCCCTATTCGCTCTATCAGGAATCGGTGGTTACCTTTATGCGCGACCAGGTTTTTAACCAGGCGCACGCCGACGGCTTTATCAATTTGTTTGGTCTGCCCATCACGGTCCGCAGCATGGTCAATCAGGGGATTCTCGGCAAACTGGAATTTGGGGATTAGCGAATGGCGAATCACGGATAGCGAACAAGCAGCCCATGTGATCTATTGCGACTATCCGCGATCTGCCATCTGTCTGCTGACATGCTCTGGGGTTCCCGATTCGACAAGGCGCCGGACGAACTGTTTGCGCGCTTTCAAAACTCGTTCCACTTTGACTGGCGCCTGTATGACGCGGATGTGCGCGGCAGTATCGCGTACAGCAAGGCGCTGGCGCGCGTCGGGATTTTGACGGACGCCGAAGCGAGCGAGATCGAACGCGGACTTTTGGTCGTGCGCGACGAATTTGCCGCGGGCGAGTTCGAAGCGAAACCGGGTGACGAGGACATTCATACGGCGGTTGAAAGACGGCTGCATGAATTGATCGGACCGCCCGCGCACAAACTGCATACGGGTCGCTCGCGCAACGACCAGGTCGCGACCGACATGCGTCTGTATGTGCGGGATGCGATTGCGCGAGCGGACGCGGCGGTCCGGGAACTGCAAGTCGCGCTGGTGGAACAGGCAGAAAAATACCCCCACGCGCTCGTGCCCGGCTATACGCACGTGCGGCGCGCGCAGCCGGTGTTGTGGGCGCATTACCTCTTGTCGTTCTTTTGGATGCTGGCGCGCGACCGCGAACGGTTTGCGGATGCGGCAAAACGCGTGGCGGTGATGCCGCTGGGCGCGGGCGCGCTGGCAGGCAACCCGTTTGGCGTGGACCGCGATTTTCTGGCGCGCGAATTGGGGTTTGCGCGACCGAGCGAAAATTCGCTGGATGCGGTGAGCGACCGCGATTTTATCGCCGAGTATTTGTTTGCGGCTTCGCTGCTGCAATTGCATCTGTCGCGGCTGGCGGAAGATTTTGTCTTTTATTCCGCGCCCGAGTTTGGGTTTATTGCGCTCGATGACGCCTACACGACGGGGTCTTCGATCATGCCGCAAAAAAAGAACCCCGATTCGATGGAGCTGGTGCGCGGGAAAACGGGGCGCGTGATCGGCGACCTGAATACGTTATTGATCGTGCTCAAGGGCGCGCCATCGTCGTATGACAAGGATTTTCAGGAAGACAAAGAGCCGTTGTTTGACGCGGCGGATACGCTCGAAATGACGCTGGGCGTGGTGACGGGCGTGATTCGGACGATGCGCGTGAATGTCGAGACGATGCGCGCGGCGCTGGATGAAGGGATGCTGGCGACCGATTTGGCGGAATATCTGGTGCGCAAGGGGCTGCCGTTCCGACAGGCGCATCACGTCGTCGGCGGTCTGGTCAAGTTGGCAGAAGCGCGCGGCGCCAAAAATTCTGGCGGCAAGTTCTCGTCCGGAAAATTTTCCGATCTTTCGCTCGACGAGTTTCGCGGGGCGTCGGAATTGTTTGACGAGGATGTCTTTGTGGTGCTGGACTATGACGCGTCGGTCAAAGCGCGCGCTGTGTTTGGGGGGACGGCTCCCGCCGCCGTTGCGGAACAGTTGAAACTGGCGAGAAAAGGTTTGGACGCAGCGAAACGCGGATGAACGCGGACCGGAATTTGAATTAGCCTCAAGCGACCTGTTGCGAAATTGCGCGAATCCATGCGAATATGAACAGAGTTCGCATGGATTCGTTTTTTTTATTCTATGGAGACGCCGCAAAGCGAGTTTTTTGGCGGAGTGCGCGCGGAACTGCCGTTGATGGTCGGGGTGGTCCCGTTTGGATTCATCTTTGGCGCGGTCGCCGTGCAGTTGGGGCTGCCCGCAAGCATCACCCAAGCCATGTCGTCGGTGATTTTTGGCGGCTCATCGCAGTTTCTCGCCGCGCCTTTGATCGCTGCGGGGACGCCGGGCGCGCTGTTGGTCCTCACGGTCTTGATTGTAAACCTGCGGCATGCGTTATACAGCGCTTCGATTGCCCCGTATCTGGAAAAATTATCGCCATTGTGGAAAGGCGTGTTGGCGTATCTCTTGACGGATGAGGCGTATGCGGTGACGATAGCGCATTTTCAGCAAAAAGGCGATGCAAAGCACCGGCACTGGTTTATGCTCGGCGCGGGCGTGACCTTGTGGACGATGTGGCAGCTCAGCACGGCGGTCGGCATTTTTGTCGGCGCGCAGCTGCCGCCCGAATGGTCGTTGGATTTTATGCTGCCGCTGACCTTTATCGCAATCGTCGTGCCGGTGCTCAAGCACAGGGCGTATGTGATTGCGGCGCTGGTCGCGGGCGCCGGGGGAGTGATCGCCTACGGTTTGCCGTACCGGCTGGGTTATCTTGTAGCCGCGCTCGCGGCGATTGCGCTGGGTCTTGCGCTGGAGGAACGATGGAAGCGACGCTAGGGTTGTGGCTGACAATTCTTGCGGCGGGGGTGGCGACATTCTTGATCCGACTTTCGTTTATTGCCGTGCACGGGCGGGTCATCATGCCCGACTGGTTCAACCGCGCCCTGACCTTTGTGCCCGTCACGGTCCTTTCGGCAATCATAGTGCCCGAGCTGGTCATGACGGACGGCGTCGTGAATTTCTCGCCGCTGAACGCGCGGCTGATCGCCGGGATCGCCGCCATCCTCGTCGCCTGGCACACCAAAAATGTGATGGTGACGATTGTGGTGGGGATGCTGTTGTTGTGGGGGATGCAGTATTTCTTTGGGTGAAACAAAAAGTCGAGCCGCATCGCTCGTCTTTTCATTTTCGATAATTGGCTGCATCCTGCTTTGCGCGGTCTACCAACTCTGTCCAGGCATCAGCAGTTTTTTGTCCGTAGCGGACTGCACGCGCCGCGACATACTTTTCATCGAGTGGAACGTCGCTAAAGCCCGCGAAAATAAAGACAAGCATCGTATAGATGTCGTTCGGATGCTTTTGTGAGCCCCCTTCGTCCCATGCCTTTAGTTTGCCAAGTATCACATCCTCAAGCCGCGCACACCATGCCTCGAACGGAACCCCATTTTCATCTTGAAATGTGCGACGAATCCGATGCGCAAACGCATAGCGGTATTCCGGTTCGCGCGACAATGGCACGAGATCCGCCTTGGCGCCGCGCGTAGAATCAATCAGATTGAACATGATGCCCATTCGTGTTGAATCACGCTTTTGATTCGGGTCAGCATAAAAACGTGGCGATGGAAACCGCGCGGCGAGGGCGTGAAAGTGCTTTTCTTTGAGGTCAACGAGGATGTCTACATCATAGGTTGTGCGGGTCAATCCATAGACGGATCCGGCAAACGCGCCAACGATCATATAGGGCGCGTCTATTTCATCCAATGCGCGGACGACCTCGATGTAGAATGAAATGAGACTCATGGCACAATGATCCCGCGTACCGGGGTCACATACGCCAAAACACGCATATTGATCTCGCTGGGCGAGAGTTCCGGATAACGACGGTGAAAAGAGCCGCGCAGTCCCGCCAGCGCAAATTCAGTAGCGTCCATCATCGCCAACAGGCGTTGAGCAGGGGAAACCCGCGCAAGCAATTCCAATTGTTGCCAGTCAATCGGATCGAGCTCAAGAGACGGGTGGTTGACAGTGGTTGATGGTTGATTGGGTGCTGACATGAAAGGCTCGCCAAGTATAACACGGGTAACTTGCTGCGAATGCGGTGGGGATGTTGTTGTGGGGGATGCAGTATTTATTTGGATGAAACATAACGGGCGAGCGGTTAGCATCAATGCCTTGGCGCGAGAATGACGCCACGTTGATGAACGAATCGGATGTACGATTGCCTCGCGGCAAATCCATTGTGTGCAATGCGTCATGTCCCAGTTCGACCAAACGTCTGACGATTCGCCGCGGTAAATGAGCATTGATGAGAAATTTCATGACGCAAGGGGAACGATGTGTTTGACGTGCGCCAGGCGCGCTGCATAAGCAAGTACAGCAAAGATATCCGCTTGCTCCAAGTCCGGATAGTCGGCGAGGATTTCCTCGTGTGTCATGCCCGCGCTCAAGAGTTCGAGGATAGTTTCGACAGGGTACCGCAACCCTCGCACCACGGGTTTGCCGTGACAGATATCCGGGTCGCTGGTGATGCGTTTCAGCAACGCTGCTGTGTCAATGGATTGCTTTTCCATATTGAATCAATTGTGTCAATCGTTCCGAGTATAACATGTGCAAAAGAGACGCGTCAAACAATGGCTCTCATTCTGATGCGCTGAGCAAGGGATGGCTCGGAGGGCAGGTTGGCTCTCCACAGATCAGCCGCGCGCGAGACTAAAATCGGAGGGAATCTCTCGCAGGAACGCTGTCAAGAGCGCGACCGTGGATTCTACATCCTCTAACGAAGCAACTTCAATTGGCGCGTGCGTATAACGGGTTGGGATGCCGATTTCGACGGACGGCACGCCAAGCCCGACATACTGTGTATACGAAACATCGGTGAGCCCGCCGAAAAAGGTGCCGAGCTGATAGGGGAGCTGCCGCGCCCGGGCAGTCGCAAACAATCGGTCGCGCAGGGTTGGGTTGGGCAGCGTGCCGATCAATGGTCCGCGGGGATGAAAGGTATAGGTATTGACCACAGGACCCTTGCGCAGTCCGATTTCTGCAAGGTCTTGCAGATCCGGCGTATCAGACGCGATTGCCACATCTACAGCGATGGCAAAGGCGGGATTTAGCAAAAAGGCAACTGCCTCGCCGCCCCGTCCCGTAAATTCCTCCTGAACGGTCGCCGCACATGCCAGGCGCACGTTCAGCTGTGCGCCTGCCAGTTGCTCGAGCAGCTCGAGCAGCACCACGCACCCCAGCCGGTTGTCCAACGTCTTGCTCATGACAACGTCGTCGCGATGATTAAAATAAGGCGCATATGTGACCGGACTGCCGACGCGGACGCCGGCGGCTAGAGCTTGTGCCCCCGAGTGAAACCCGGCATCCAGATAGACGCGTTCGACCGGGGTCACCTGGTATTTGTCTTGGGCCGGGGTAACGTGATGCGCTTTGAGACCGATCATTGCCGGGATGCCTTCGCCCGTATCGGTGTGGATGATCACCGGCTGCCCCGCCATCGCCCGCTCCGGCACACCGCCCAGGCGATGTACCCGCACAAACCCGTCATCCTCGATCTTGCGCACCACAAAACCCAGTTCGTCAACGTGCGCCATAATCAATGCCGTCGGCGCATCCGGACGGGACGCGGGCAAGACCGCTATGACATTGCCGAGACGGTCCACCTGTACGTCCGCGGTAAATTGACTCATGGCGGCGCGCATCCGCCGGATCATCGGTTCTTCAAACCCCGACAGAGCAGGTATCGCACACAGATCTCTCAACAATTCAACTCGATTCACAATCAGTCCCTCTCAAGCCAGCCGACGCAAGCGCGGGTCAAGCGCATCGCGCAGACCGTCACCGATAAAGTTGACACAGAGCACGGTAACCATGATAGCCAACCCGGGAAAGGTGATGACCCACGGCGCCACCGTCAAGACATCACGACCATCATACAGCATTCGCCCCCAGGTCGGCTCGGGCGGCGGCACCCCCAGCCCCAGAAAGCTCAGCGCCGATTCGAGAATGATAAATTGGGCGAAACCAAAGGTGAACAAGACCAGCGCCGGCGCGACGAGATTGGGCAAAATGTGTCGAAAGAGAATCCGCGCGTGCGTAGCGCCGACCGCTCGCGCGGCATCAATGTATTCCTGGTTTTTGATCGAAAGCACGCTCGAGCGCACAATCCGCGCATAGATCATCCAGCCGGTGAGCGTCATTACGATGATGAGATTGGTGATGCTTGGTCCCAAAATAGCTGCCAGCGCTAACGCCAGCAGGATCAGGGGAAAAGCAAGAAACACGTCAACGCCCCGCATCAGCGCCGCTTCTACCCAGCCGCCCGCATAACCCGCCGCCAATCCTACGGCTACGCCAAAAATCAGGGAAAAGAGACTGGCAAACCCCGCCACACGCAGAGAAACATTCGCGCCATAGAGCAGTCTGCTCAGGATATCGCGTCCCAGGTGGTCGGAGCCAAGCAGATATTTGGCGCTGCCACCCGTCTCCCAAAACGGCGGCATCAACGTCTCGCCCAGCTCTTGCTCCAGTGGGTCATGGGGCGCGATCCAGGGCGCTGTCAGCGCCAGGATGAGGATGCACGCAAAGAGGACCAAACCCAGTACCGCCAGACGGCTGCGCGCGATAGAGTGGGCGAGATCAGCCCAGCGCCCGGCAAAACCAAATTTCGCCGGGTGTTTGCGAACTTGGCTGGCAGCGGTCACCCGTGATTACTCCGACGCAGTCGCGGGTCAAGATACTGGTACGAAATATCGGTCGCCAGGTTGATCAGGACAAAACTGGTTGCCAGGAACAGGACCGCCGCCTGGACGAGCGGATAATCGCGATTGTAAATCGCCTGAATCGTCAAGAGACCGAGTCCGGGCCAGGCAAAGATGGTCTCGATGACGACAGCGCCGCCCAGAATGTAACCAAACTGGAGCGCCACCAGGGTTACGACGGGCAGCAAGGCGTTACGCAGACCGTGACGGATTATGACCGCCGACTCGCGTATACCCTTGGCGCGCGCCGTCCGCATATAGTCCTGTCCCAGCACTTCGAGCATGGACGAGCGCGTCATCCGGGTGATCAGCGCAAGCAAAGCAAAGGCGATGGTAAGTCCGGGCAAGATTACATAGCGGAGACCGGGACCTCCGGACGTAGGCAAGAGATGGAGTTTGACCGAGATGGCATAGACCAACAAAAAGCCCAGCCAATAATTGGGCATGGATTGCCCGAGGATTGCCAGAGTCGAAGCGGCATGGTCAATGGGCGAGTTGCGCCGCAGCGCGGCGATCATTCCGAGTGGAATGGCAATCACGACCGCCAACACCACGCTAAAGATGCTCAATTGCAGCGTGGCGGGAAGTCGCTCCAGCACCAGCCCCAGAGCTGGTTCGTCGTAGCGAATCGAACGACCAAAGTCAAGCCGCAAAGCATTGCCTAAAAACCGCGCGTATTGGACGAGCAACGGATCGTCAAAGCCATAGGCGTGACGAAAGCTAGCTACCTCTTCTGCTGTGGCCTCGGGCGGCAGCATCAACACTGCTGGGTCGCCTGAGAGAAAGATCATTGCAAAGACGACGAACGAGACGACCAGCAGCACAGGAATGGATGCCAGAACGCGGCGAATAATGAAACTCGTACGCCTGATTTCCCCCGACCTGACATGTCACAGCACACTGCAGTTTTTGCGTGTCGGCAGGGGCGAACCGATACATTCGCCAAGAACCGGCGGATATAGGTTCGCCCCCGCGTTCAACACGCAAAGATGTAATGTGCTGCGACGGGTCTTGAGCCGCAGAACGGCGCAAGAAAACCTGTCAGGTCTTGCTCAGCCCTATCGCTCATGTGACACGATAGGGCTATTCTACTATTTGCTCTTTACCTGATTAAAGCGCCACATTTCGTCCGGCTGCGGCTGCCAATCGAGGTTCTTGGCGACACCCCAGATTTGGTTCAGCTGATACACCGAGCCATACGGCGCCTTGTCAAAGAATTCCTGTTGAATTTCCTGATATGCGGCTTTGCGTTCGGCATCGTCAAACATCCCCAGCGCCTTGTTGATCTTGTCGGCAAGTTCGGGGTCCTCGTAATAATACCCCTGTGACCCCTCGACATAGCTCTTGAGATGTACGCCCATGTCAAAAGCCCAGTCACCGAGACTGTAGATGTACATGGGATTGGTCTTTTTGGCAAGGCGAATCGGACCGAACACGCCAAATTCTGCCATATTCAGTTTGGCACGGATGCCGACCTTTTCCAGCTGCGCCACGATGGCTTCGGCTACTTTGGAGTGGTCCACGATAGAGCCGGTAAACGCATCAAAGGTGACATCGAGACCGTCGGGATAACCCGCTTCCGCAAGCAGTTTTTTGGCTTGCTCCGGATCATAGACCGGCTGGATTTCCGGGTCAAAACCAAAGGTCTGGGGGATGAACACGCTTGCGATCGGTGTGCCATAGCCGCGGCCGACCCCTTTGACCAGCGCGTCGCGGTCAATGGCAAGGTTGACGGCTTTGCGCACACGCACGTCGTCAAACGGTTTTTCTGTCGTATTCATCACGACAAAGTAAAAGCGCGAGCTCGGCGCCGCGCGCACATCGAGTTGAGCATTGGCTTCCAGCTCTTCGACGCGCGTGGGCGGCACATTGCTCGCCATATCCACTTCGCCGGCTTGCAGCGCAGCCATACGCGCGGCATCGTCGGTGATAAAACGCAGCACGAGTTTGTCAAAAGCAGGTTTCGTGCCCCAATAGTCCTTGTTTGCTTCAAGGGTCATATGGCTGTCTTTGACCCATTCGACAAACTTGAAGGGTCCCGCGCCGATGGGCGCTTGACTAAACTTGTCCTCGCCCACCTCCTTGTAATACTTGGCTGGAACGACGCTGCCGTAGAGATCGAAAACGCGCGAAGGCAGGATCACATCCGGAGTCTTGGTGATAATTTGAAAGGTGCGGTCATCAATGACCTTGACTTCCTGGATGGTCTGGAGGAATGTGGCGTGAGGCGATTTGACGTCGGGATTGAGGACCAACTCTTCGTAGGTGAACTTGACATCGTCGGAGGTCACCGGGTCGCCGTTATGGAACTTGGCGCCCTCGCGCAGGACAAATTCCCAGGTCGTATCGTCAATTCGCTTCCACGACTCGGCGAGAGCCGGCACAAGATTGCCCTCCTGGTCGCGTGTTGTAAGCGCGTCAAAAATCAGCGCGTTCACGATTTCGTTCAGGCGGCCAACGGGCTGCTGTGGCTGTAGTTTAGATGGCTGACCATTGATTGCCACGGTCAAAGTATCTTTGACCGCCGCCGGCGGCGCACTGGTGGGCTGAGGAGCTGTAGCTTGCGGGGCGCTGGTCGGTTGCGTCCCTGTCGCGGGCTGCGCCGGAGCGGGCATCGGTGCGCAAGCCAGGAGAACGGCAGAGATGAGAAGGACTGCGCCCAGGACCCACAACCATCGGTTACGAATTTTCATTTCTGTCTCCTTTTGCTGCTAGTAGCGCAACAACATGAGATTGCGGTGATGTTGTTGCATCAGAATCTCTGAGGATTTTCCACTATCGGACCGACTATTCTTTATTGACCACCTCCTTCTCCCAGGCGGGCAAGGCGATGTAGATTTGCCTTGATGCTTGGATAGAGCGCCCGATATTCTTGATAGTAGGGCTGATACGTTTTATGGCGAGCCGGGTCCGGCTGTATCACTTGGAGTTCCTGGACCCAGGATTTGACGTCGTCGAGCTGCCTGAAGAGACCGCTGCCCAGCGCCGCCAAAAAAGCGTCGCCATAGGCGGCGCCAATTGTCTGCGCCGGAAGCGCCTGCTCGATTCCTGCAACGTCGCTGACAATCTGCAGCCACAATGGGTTTTTGGTGCCGCCGCCCACTGCCACCACCCGCCGGATCGGCGCACCCGTCGCATGTATAACTTCCAGGTTGTGCGCGGCGCCATACGCGATGCCTTCAAGCACTGCCCGATAAAGATGACGACGAGTGTGCGCGAGGGTCAGACCGGCGATCACGCCGCGCGCCAGCGGATCATGAATCGGCGTGCGCTCGCCGCTCCAGTACGGCAAGACGATCAGCCCTTGACTGCCGGGCGGAACCGTCGCCGCCGCTTCGGCTAACGCCGCGTATGCGTTAGGTCCGCCTTCCGTCTGGCGCAAATATTCCAGTCCCGCCAATTCATCCCTGAACCATCGGGTGAGTGCGCCGGACGTCGCCATGCCCGCGGACAGCGCCCACGTTCCCGGCACGAGATATACACCGCTCCAGAGACGCGGCTCGACGATCCGCCGATCGGTCACATGGATCAGAAAAAGCGTGCTCCCGTACATGAGCATCATTTCGCCGGGCGCTGTCACTCCGACGCTGAGCGCCTCCGCCCCCGCATCTGTGGTGCCGACGACGACAGGTGTGCCGGGTCTCAGCCCTGTCGTCGCCGCTGCCTCCGGTGTAACTTCACCGGCTATCTGCGCGGGCCAGAGCGGGGTTGGCAGTATCTCGGGATGCACGATTCCCTCGCAGAGCGCAGCATCCCAGTTCAGCGTGTTGAGATTAAACAGCGGCGCAAAAGTCGGCGCTGTGTACATGTCGAGTGTAACGGCTCCCGTCAGACGAAAGACCAGATAGCCGGTTGCCGTGAGGATGTGGCGCGTCCGCCGATAGACCTCCGGCTCGTGCCGCGCTAGCCACAGGATTTTGGGACCTACCGACTGACTGGACAATCCATTGCCGGTTATGTCGAGAAGCCGCTCCAGCCCGATCCGCTCTTCCAGCTCTTGAATTTCGTCTGCCGCACGCGTGTCAATCCCATAAAGGATGGCGGGCCGGAGCGGCTTGCCATCCTCGTCCACCGGCAGCAGGTCAGGTCCGATCCCGCTGCAACCGACGGCGCGAATATCAGCTGCCGTCAGGCGCGCCTGCCGGATCAGACCCGCGCACAACACGCAAAAATCATTCCACCAGACCTTGTCCGCATCGTGTTCCGCCCAGCCGGGGCGCGGGACATCCAGTCCATGCGCGACCACCGCCTGAGTGACGATGCGACCCGTGGGGTCTACGATCACCCCCTTGGACTCGTATGTGCCAATATCTATGCCCAGCAAGTATTCTCGCGCCATTTGTCATTCCGACATGGTCAGTCTGCTCTGTTCGCGGACTTGACAATCGCCAACAGCACTTGCAGAGCGGCGCGGGCTTGCCCGAGCGTGCCCCATTCCAGCGTCGCCCCGTGCTGGACTGCATCCAGAAAGTGGTTCATCATTCCAACATAAGCATCCGTCACCGTCACCTGGACCGGAACGGGGACCGCATCCGATTGAAACAACATCAACTGGCGGCGCGCCGTTTCACGCGCCGCCAGGGCGCCGCGAAACGTATAGACAAGCGTGCCTTGCTCACCCACCACACGCAAATACATCATGAGCGGAAAGTTGAGCGGAACGGAATAGTCCGCTTCAACCCCGGCTCGACAGCCGTTCGAGTATCCCAGTGCGCTCTGCACCCGCGTCCAACCACCTTGCTCGGTGCGGCTGGCTTGTGCCCAGACTGTCTTGGGTTCACCCAACAGCGCGTTCAACAGATCAATATCGTGAACGTGCGCTTCCAGTCCGCCGAACCCATACTCGGGGTTCAACAGACGCCCGCGCCAGCCGGGGTTGAGCAGACCCGAGACGCGCGAGGCAGTTACGCCGGTGATCTGACCCAAGTCGCCGCGCTGCACCATCTCGCGCACCGCGACATACTCGGGCCAGAACTGCAAGACGTGTCCCACCATCACCACGCGTCGCTCCGACTCTGCGCGTGCCGTCATGCGGTCACACGCCTCGAGGGTCAGCGCGACCGGGCGGTCCATCAGGACATGCACCCCCGCCGCCAGCGCCGCCAACGTATCCGCTTCGTGCCGGGCTGTGACCGAAGCCAGCAGCACGGCGTCCAGAGACTCGCGCTCCAACATCGTCGCGAGGCCCGGATAGGTCTTGAGCTGGTATTCAGTCGCCAGCGGCTCGAGCGGTTCTTGAAACTCGGGGCACAGCGCCACCACCTTGGCGCGTCCGGTCGCGGCGACGGACCGCGCAAAGACCTGACCGTAAAGGTTATTGCCGACGATCCCGATTCTCACCTGAGGGGCTGCTTGCTCTGTCATGTTAGAAAATTCGCATGGGCGCGTAAAAGCGGCCGTTAAAGAACAGGTTCTTGCAAGCGGCGACCATCAGGTCCACTTCGGTCTGCCCGCGATTGAGCGTAAACAACATGTGGCTCGGCAGGAACGCGTCAATGTTCAACCCGACGAACTTGTGCGCGCTGTTGCGATATCCGTCCAGACTCGACCCCGAATTCTCATAGTTTTGAAAACTGACCAGCCCGCCATAGGTGATGTGATCTCCGGCAAAGAGATAGCGCTTTTCCTTGCCCTGAAGCACATAGCAGATATGCGCCAGCGTGTGTCCGGGAGAGATGAGAGTACGCATTTTAAGTTGACCGATGGTGAGTTCCTGGTCGTCACCCAACTTGATATCTATCGGGCAGGGCTTGACGACAAAATCCTTGGGATAATAGCCGGCCTCTTTGGCAACTTTCAACCCAAGCTTTTCTTCGTCGGCATTTTCTACAAAGGGCGCCTCTTCAGCCGCGATGGCGACCTTGCAGCCAAACCAGTCGCGCCAATCGCGCGCGCCGCCGATGTGGTCGGTGTGATAATGCGTCAGATAGACCACTTTGATATTTTCAGGATTGAAACCGTGCTCTTCGATGTTGCGCACGATAGCCCGGGTATCGGCGCCGACCCCGGCATCAATCAGCGCCAGCTGATTATCGCCGCCGTCAATCAGATACACCGCGCAGTCAGAACGGTGTGTCAAGCGAATCCCGTGATCACCACCGCCAACCAGATAGACTTCGTTCGTCAATTTCATTTCACTTCCTCCTAGGAATTTGAATCTTGTGTTGCCATTGCCAACAGACGACGCACGGCTTGTGCCGCATCCGCGATAGCTTGCTCGGGCAGAGTCCGATAGGGTTGAACTTCGACCACCACCCAACCTCGATATCCCACGTGCTCGAGCGCGTCCATCACCCGCGCCCACGGCACGTCGCCCTGCAAGAGCGCCGTAAAACCGCGCAGGTCGTCAATGTCCAACCGATAGTCTTTGAAATGCACGCGCTTGAGCCGGGGACCGAGGATGCGAATCCATTGGTCGGGATAGCCAAAGCGCAGCACGTTCGCCACATCGAAATACGCGCCAACATAGTCGCTTTCGAATGAATCAATATAGTCGCGAAATTCGAGCGGGCTTGACAGGAACTTGTTCCAGACATTTTCCAATGCAATCGTGACACCCACCTCTCGGGCGTACGGAATCAATCCGGCGATAGTCTCGCGCGAGCGCCGCCACACCTCGTCATAGGGCACATCCGGCGTCACCATTCCGGGCGTGATCAGGATGAGATCGCCGCCCAGTTGAGCCGTCGCCTCCAGCATCTTTCGCACAATCGCGCAGCCCTGCTCGCGCACGGCGGGCAGAGGGCTGCTCAAAGGGTAATAAAACAACTGCATCGTCGAAACGCTGGTCACCACAAGCCCGGTCTCTCGCGCTTGTTCGCGGATTGTCGCTATCTCCTCTGCTGTCGAGGTGAGGCGCACGCCGCCCGGCCGCGGTTCCGCCAAGCCCACGCTGACCTCGATGGCGCGGATCGCGTCTGTGGTCTCGTTTATCGCTTCGGGCAGCAGCGGACCCGGGTTTTCGAGCGACAGTTCTACGCCTTGAAATCCTGCCTCCCGGACCAATCGAAAACAGTCGGGCAGACCCAGTCCGGGTGGGAATGCGCCCTGAAAGATAGCCGCGCGCAAGGGATGTTCCTCACTCACCCCGCGCGGCGCGCAAGACCGCCATAAAATCGGACACCCGCTGCGAGTCCACACGGTTCCAGGTCCGTCCATCCACCTTGAGACTGGAACCCACGATCACCCCATCGGCAAACCGGATCAAGTCGGCGATATTTTCTCGCCGCGCGCCGGTGTTGATAAAAATCGGCACGTCCGCCACGACCTCCTTGACCGCCTGCAGGTCTCCCGCGCTCACAGATACGCTGGTCATTGACCCCGAGACACACAGTCCATCGGGAATACTTGAAAAGACCACAGACTTGGCGACCTCAGCTAGAGGTCGGTTGCCCAGGGGCACTGCAAATTCTGCATTGATGTTGTAAAGCACGCGGACTGACTCGGCGCCGATGTTGCGGCGATAGCGCAGTGCGCCGCCGGCGTCCGTGTTCCATTGTCCCATGTCACTCGCATAGACGCCGCTAAAGATTTCGCGCACAAACAATGCGCCGCTGCCCCGCGCCACTGCCAGCGCGGCTTTGGGGTCCCAAAGCACATCCACCCCAAAAGGCACGTCAATCAGGGGATGCAGTCGCCCGATCACATAGCTCATTGCGGCGACGACCGCCGCATCGGCTTGAAGGGTATAGGGGCGATCATGTTCGTTGCAAAACATGACCGCGTCAATACCCCCTTGCTGGAGCGCCTCGAGGTCAAGATAGGCGGCTTGAACTATTTTTTCAATGCCGCCCTCGCTGTCATGCCCCGGAGCGCCCGGCAGAGCCAGAAAATGCACCATGCCGACTGCCGGTTTTGACTTGCCAAACACCTGGTTTATCCAGTTCATAAGGTCCCTCACTTGTCAATACCCTCGTCAAACCGCTTAACGTCGGACAAGGGTAAAGATCAATTGCGATTCTCCGGGAGAGCCCCGTCCGGTTTTGCGAGGATAATTTCAAGACCGGTTTGGCGAAGCGCACCCACCTGCAAAGCATCCGCGTTCGCATCTGTGATCAGACGATGCACCGCAGAAAGCGGACATGTCGTTACCAGCAGGACACGTCCGAGTTTGGTGTGGTCCGCCATCGCGATCGTTTCCTTGGAACGCGCGATGAACGCCTTTTTGAGCTCGACATCCTCCATGCCAAAATCGGTAACCCCATCGGCGGCTGTGATGCCCGCCGCGCCCATGAAAAATTTGTCAAAATGAAACTGTGTGATCGTTTGCATCGCGAGTGGTCCGGCTGTTGACATTTCTTTTTTACGAACAGCGCCTCCGACCATGATCACCGAGACTTCGCTCTGAATCAGGACCTGCGCCGCGGCGAGGTTCGCGGTAAAAACGGTGAGGTTGCGCCGATTGCGCAGCGCCTTGGCTAATTCAAACGCGGTCGAACCCACGTCGAGCGCAATCACCTCACCTTCATGGACCAGCGCGCTGGCAAGATGGGCGAGCGCGCGTTTTTCGACCGGTTGGTCGTTCACGCGCGCCAGATAGGGCGGTTCGTGCCCAAAACCAAACGAAACAAGCGAGGCGCCACCCCGGGTCCGGGTAATGGCGCCTCGCGCAGCTAATTCATCGAGATCGCGTCGAATCGTCGCCGGAGAGGCATTAACTGCCGTGCTCAGCGACTCGACGTTGGCAAATTCAGATTGTGTCAAAAATGCAAGAATGCGCTTTTTACGTTCCTCAGGCAGCATCATTCTCATGCCGTTGATTATAATTGATTGAATTTGACTTGTCAATCCATTTTTCCAACAAAATCCAACCAATTATAATCATATTGTTCGCTGCTGTGCAAAAAAGCTGGCGGTTTGGGGCGGTTTGGCGAATCGTGTGTAAATCCGGGCGGGACGACCCCGCCCCTACAATTTTACACAATTTTCGAGACATCGCCCGGTTTGGACAGAGCTGGGCAGACACAAGGCACTGGCTCTGCTTTTCGGCACACCGCCGTACGCATTGACAAGAGAGTATATAATGTAAATACACCTTCGCTTGGTAAACGACTACAGACCTCTACATACCTCTTGCGAACCTACAATGGCATCAATTGTTCGAGATACTCCGAATCTTCTTTATCGGCAGATTAGTGCGTGGTTGTCCCAGCAGATTGCTTCCGGTGCCTGGCCCGAACACTATAAACTCAAAGCCGAAGTAGACCTGGCTGCCGAACTGGGTGTCAATCGCGGGACCCTCCGCAAAGCCATTGCAGAATTAATCGAGCAGGGTCAGTTGGTGCGGATTCACGGCAGAGGCACTTTTGTCGCAAGCAAAATGCTTGAGCAGCCGCTTGCCGAGCGCCTCATCGCCGTTTCAGAAGACCTGGAAGAAAAAGGGATTCCGTTTGAAACGCGCGTCCTCGAACAGTCCATTCGTCAGGTGAACGGGCGAATCGCTTTGCTGCTCGGATTACAAGAGGGCGAGCCCGCATTCGTTTTGCGGCGCGTCCGTTATGTCCGTCAAGCGCCCTTGCTCGTGCTGCATAATTACGTGGTCCCCGGTTACTGTCCCGATATTCAAACCCTTGATTTTGAGCGACATGGCTTGTTTGACACGCTGGAGCACTGTTATCATCTTTATCTCGAGTGGGGCACGCGGACCTTTCAAGCACAATCTGCCTCGCCTGAAATTGCCGAGCTCCTTGAAATCGTCTCTTGCGATCCGATCATGTATCTTGAACAACTTGTTTATCTAAAGAGCGGAGAACCGGTGGAATTGTCAGAGGTGTGGATTCGGGGGGACCGTTTTCGACTCTCGGCAACCCTCAAGCGCGATCCCTCCAAAAAGCCCGCGGAAAGTTCAAGCGAATATCTTTGAAACCCCAATGAGGATGATGTCCCTTGTCCGATCAAACATTCACCAATGCTCAAAACCTGAATGTGGCTGCGCCGCGCTCCTGGCGCCGAATTTTGGGACAGCGTGAGACGGGCGTTTTCCTGGCGCTCGTCTTGATGTGCCTTTTTCTGTCCCTTACCAGCCCGAATTTTTTGAACGTCACCAATCTATTGAATGTCGGACGCCAGGTTTCTTTGCTCGGCATTCTCTCCGTGGGCATGACGTTTGTCATTATCAGCGGCGAAATTGATCTCTCGGTTGGATCAAATTATGCCTTGTCGGGGCTGGTCACGGGAATGCTGCTCGTCCAAAACTGGGAGTTGATTCCGGCGCTCGCTGCCGGGCTGGTAATTGGGAGCGGCATCGGTTTCATCAACGGCTTGCTCTCGACCTACGGGCGGCTGCCATCGTTTATTACCACTCTTGGAATGTTGAGCGCCGTGCGCGGCGCGGCGCTCTTGATTACGAGTGGTCTGCCTGTGACGGTGGACCAGGCATTTGGCGGCAAACCGGACGTGCTCGAGCAGTTTATCTTTTTGGGACAGGGACGATTCCTGGGGCTGATTCCGATGCAGCTGGTATTTTTTGTCATCGTTGCCATTGCGGGTTGGCTGATCTTGTCACACACCACGCTCGGATTTCGCGTCTATGCGGTGGGCGGGAATGCGCGCGCGGCGCGGGTGGCGGGCATCAATGTTTTTGGCACCAAGATTGCCGCCTTTGTGATGATGGGTTTCTTTTGCGCGGTGGCGGGAATCCTGGGCATGTCATTTCTGCCGAGCGGTCAGGCGGGGCGCACAGGGTTGGGACTCGAATTGGATGTCATTGCCGCGACGATTATTGGCGGCGCCTCGCTGTCCGGCGGCGAAGGCACAATCCTTGGCACCGCATTGGGCGTCCTCATTATCGGCGTATTGCGCAACGGTCTCGTGTTATTGGGCATTTCTCCATTTTGGCAAACCACCATCGTTGGCTTGGTGATCATTTTGGCAGTCGGCATTGACAAGTGGACACGCACGCGGCAGACACGGTAAGGAGGGAATATACGACTGAACCGGACCGGTCATCCTGTGGATTTAATACCTCACGTGCTTTAATAAAAGAGAATTCTGTTGCAACTATGAAATAACGAAAAGGAGTCAAGTATGAACCTCTCTCGCACAGCAAGACCAATGCTGGCAATTGCAGCGCTCGTTTTTGGATTGATTTTGGCGAGCTGCGCGCCGGCAGCGCCGGCGCCTGCCCCACAGCCGACGCAAGCGCCCGCCGCCACGCAGGCGCCCGCTGCCACGCAGGCGCCTGCTGCCACGCAAGCGCCAGAACCGACAACCGCGCCGCCACCTTCGGCAGGCGCGTTCAAGCTCGCAGACAGCATTGCCGCCAAGATGGCCAAGGGCGAAAAACCCGTCATCCGGGTCTCGTATCATGATGTCTCGAACGAGTTTGCGCCACAAATCAAAGCGGGTGTGGACAAGGCGGCGCAAGAGTTGAATGTGGATGCGGTGATGGTGGGTCCGACCGGCGCGGATGCGGACAAGCAGATCGCCGAGCTCGAATCGCTCATGGCGAGCGGCGTAGATGGGTTGGCGGTCTCGTCGGTCTCGACGGATGCGCTTGCGCCGATCATTGACAAGGCGCTGCAAGCGGGCATTCCGGTGGTCACTTTTAACACCGACAACCCGCGCTCGCAGCGTCTCGCCTTTGTCGGGC
>JADZCJ010000058.1 GCA_020851635.1 Anaerolineae bacterium | reverse complement strand
TTCGGGTTGGGTCAAATTGGGATCGTGTGCGGCGGCAACGACGCGTTCCCGCAGGTCAGTGGAATAAGCACTCATAGATCTCAATGTACCACAATTATCCCTTAAACGAAACAGGAATTCGCTCTAGGTATCAAGTTACTTGCCATTGAGAACCGCGAATCTTTGCGAACGATGCGAAAAATTAGCGTAGATTCCTGCAGATTCGCGGTTTCAAAACAGCCTGACTGTCAAGGAACTTGGCGGATTAGGTGGCTGCGGACGCGGGCAACGCTCCTGTGTCAAATCAAACCGAGTTCGACGGCGCGTTGGACTGCCGCACGGCGATTGTTGACGCTCAGTTTGCTATAGATATTTTTGGTATGAGAGCGGACTGTGCTCAAGGCAATGACAAGTTGCTCGGCAATTTCGGGACCCGAAAGATCGGTCTTGAACAATCGGAGAATTTGCAGCTCGCGCTCGCTGAGCGGCTCGGGCAGGGGTTGTGTCGCGTGGGTGGTGACAAGAGGAGATTCGCCCGCTCTCGTCGGTTGCGTCCCTTGAAACTCTGACAGCAGTCTGGCTGTGTATTCCGGCAGGACCCCACGAGCGGCAATTTCGCCCAGCAGTCGCGCCATGGGCGGACCCTCATCCAAAAACATCCGAACATAACCCTCCGGTCCGGCGAGGGTCAGAGCGCGTTCCAGTGACGCCAGCGCAGCTGGGATATCGTTTTGCATTTGGCGTGCGAGCGCTTGCAGCGCCAAAATTTCGATCAAACTTCCCATTCTGCCGCCCTCTTTCGCTGCTTTTGCGAGCCGTTCCATCAATCCAATGGCATCTCGCAGCGATTTTTCGGGACCGGCATTTTGGTACAGAGACAAAAGGATTCGCGCTAGCGTAATGTGCTCAAACTCACGCAGGTAACCGAGCTCATCGTCAACGGACAATCCGCGCTCGCGCGCCCAGGTGAGAGCCTGGTCCAATCTTTTTGCGGCGACCCACACCCGCGCCCTCAACGCCGAAACAGGTCTGACATCCGGCGCAAAGTCACCGACATACAACCGCTCTGCTTGATCGAGCAGGACGAGCGCGCCTTCCGTATCTCCCAGGGTCTCTTTTATTCGAGCCATGACAACGCGCCGGCGATACGGGTTTTTCGGCATCCCGTTGAGTTCGCCAAGCTCTTTGCTTTTCAAGAGATGCTGCGCGGCGAGATCCAACTCGTTGCGCTCACGATACAGCTCGCTCAGTCCGACATGCATATCCGCCGCGCCGCGCAGGGCAGGCGGACCCTCTTGCGTCGCAAGCTCCAACCCGCGCTCATAGATGCTCATCGCCTCGCGCAGGCGACCCTGCGCGACCCGCAGATCGGACAGGACGACAGAGCCGCCTATTACATCCGAGATGAACCCGCTCTTGTGCAACCAGGACATTCCGTCAGCAAACAGTCGGTACGCGGTCTCGAGGTCTCCACCGGTCCAAAAGGCAAGCCCCAAGAGTCCCGATGCCGCGCCGCGCAGAAAAGAATCATCCTCACGCGCGAGCTCGAGCACCTGCCGGGCGTATTTGATGGTGTTCGCCGCATCATTTTTAGCCAGCGCAATACCGGCATGATACATCGCCACCGATCCGGATAATCTCTCAAAGTCCTCCGCATCCACGATGATCGGTCGCTCGCGAGTGTCTGCGGGCATATCCAGCCATCGTTCGGCATCCCGCAGACGTGACTCGACACCCTCAAATTGCCCGTTCTGCATTAACGTGCCTGCGTAATGAACACAGAGCACGGGTCTGTTGTGGAACGCCTCATCAGGCAGCGCCTTGAACCAGCCAAGCAGCGCGGGCTCTTGTCTGGTGCGGCGCATTTCCGGCACTGCCCGTTCAATCAGGTCTGCCGCTCGCTCAAAATCCCCGGCGGCGAGGGCATGACGAATCGCCATGTCCGCCAAACCCTGATGTTCGTGCCACTCGCTCGCGCGCCGGTGCAAAATCGGTATTTGATTCGGCTGCTCTGCTTTGAGATGCGCATAGAGGACCTGGGCAAAGAGATGATGATAGCGATACCAGTGTCGCTTGTCATCCAACGGAACGACAAACAAGTTGCCCTTTTCAAGCGCCTGCAGCTTTTTGTCGCCCTCCTTTTGTCCCGTGACGGCATCGCACAGCGAGCCGCTCAACCGGTCGAGAATCGAGGTTTCGAGCAAAAAACTGCGAATAGGTTGGGGCTGCTGTTGGAGAACTTCGGCGACAAGGTAATCAACAATGTACTGGTGGTCTCCGGCAAATGCGCGGATGAATCCGGGAATGTCGTCCGTGCCTCTCATCGAAAGCGCAGCCAGCTGCAGTCCGGCAACCCATCCTTCCGTGCGGTTCTCGAGTGCGGTAATTTCTTTTGCCGAGAGGTCCAGCCCCATCGCCGCGTTGAGAAACTCGGCCGCTTCAGAAGGAGTAAACCTCAAGTCCGCCGCGCGCAGTTCATTCAATTGTCCGCGCGCGCGCAGGCGGGGCAAGGGCAGCTGCGGATCCTCGCGCGTGGTGATGACCAGCTGCATTTGCGGCGGCAGATGCTCGATCAAAAAGGCAAGGGCATCGTCCACCGATTTGGAATCCAGAGCATGATAATCGTCCAGGATGAGAATACAATCATCCGGGAGCGCGGTGAGATCATTCAGCAGGGCGGTCAGAATTGACTCGATGGGGGGTGGCTGAAGAGATTGAAGCGCATCCAACACGCCCTGTCCGGTCTCCGGCGCAATTGTCTGCAATGCTCCGATAACATAGATCAGCCAACGTGTGAGGTCACTGTCCGCTTCGTCCAGCGACAGCCATACAATCTGCGCTTTTTGCGCCGCATCTTTTCCGTGCGCGGCACACCATGCGCTGACCAGCGTGGTCTTGCCAAAACCGGCGGGGGCAGAGATGAGGGTCAGTTTACGAGTGAGGCACTCGTTCAGCCGCTCCAGCAGGCGCGGACGAATCACCACTCGGGCAGGCGGCGGCGGAATAAATAGCTTGGTGGCTAGAATTGGCACGGACACACGATGCTTATAACAAGCACAATCACGGGTGTCAACTTGAGTAACCGGGTGCGCGCCGACAAAATGCTTACAGACCAATTTACAAGCTGCGTCCCGCCGCGTGTCCTCTCGGTCCAATTCGTCGCGCGAGGGTGCGGCATACTTGAGCGATGCGCTCGCGCCCGATAAAGCTCGTCAGCATGAAAGGCATCGCCGACAATTTGGAACACGTGCCCTTGATGGGCGGTGATGGCGTGATTCAGGATGGCGTGAGGGCGGCCGGCATCGCCGCAGGAAAGTCCTGCCACAATTTCGTGCTGCCTTCAATGTCAGTGAAAAGAAAGGTGACGGAACACTCTCCTTGTTTGCGCATGCTGTTATCCGCCCGTGTATGCCTCCGTCAACCTGGCAAGATCAAATTTTTTCATGGGCAGGAACGCTTTGGTAACACGCGCAATTTGCTCGGGTGTACCCTTTGCGAACATTTCATCCATGACAGTGGGCGAGACTTGCCACGAAAGCCCAAACCGGTCTTTGAGCCATCCGCATTGCTCGGCTTGAGGATCGGCAGAGAGCTTGTCCCAAAAATAATCAATTTCCGCTTGCGTGTCGCAGGGGATCAAAAGAGAAATGGCTTCGTTGAAAGCAAATCCGTGTTCCCAGGCGCTGTCCATCGCGGCGAGCCATGTGCCCGCCAGCTCGACATCCGCAAACGCTGTGCTTCCTTCCTTGTCCGGCTCCTGTCCTGCGCCATAGCGCGCGATCGTGCCCATTCTTGACTCTAGCCGCGCCGGGTCGAAAGGCGCATCCCGGAATACAGACAAATAAAAATCAATCGCTTCTTTCGCCCTGCCACAGACCGCGCCAACGAACAAAAGAGACGGCAAGATTTCGGGGCGTGGCTCACCCGCAGGGTCTGTCAGAATCAATTGCCACGATACACCGTATCGGTCCTGCAGCCAGCCATAGCGCTTGCTGAACGGATACTCTTGAAGGGGCATCAAGACCGAGCCACCCTGCGACAACCTGTCCCACGCCGCATCGAGTCTCGCTCTCGCATCCGGCTTTCGAGACGGATCAAAATTGACCATGAAGGATACCGACGGGTTGATCTTGAATTCCGGTCCTGCGCTGATCGCCATAAATGGTTGACCCTCGAGCTCGAAAGAGACGATATCCGAGTCTCCGGTTGGCGAAGGGACCTCGTGAATGGTTGTCACATTCGTGATCCTGGAGTTGTCAAACACGGATGTGTAAAATTTGGCTGCATCGAGCGCCTCGGTGTCAAACCAAAGATGGGGTGTGATTTTTCGCATCCTCCTGCCTCCTTTTCCTTCTCCAACATTAGCACAGATGTTCTTGAGCATATGTTTTTTACCTGATAAAGTCAAGTGAAGAGAACCGGCAAGTCACGCGGCAGAATATGGGAGAGGGGGATTCTGTTTTAGGGCGCGCCGACGTTCAGCCAACCGCGTGTCAGCGCGTCGTCCATTGTGCCTGCGAGGAGCAAACCGAGCCACAACAGCCCGACAATGATGACCGCCCGCGTCATCCCCGAACTGTAACGCAGCTGCATAAAATAGAGCAGGATGAGAACTGCCTTGACACCCGCGATGCCGAGGGCAACGGGCGTGTGAAACACGCCGAGGTCCACATAATAGGCGACCACCGTCAGCGCGGTAAGCCCCAGCAAACAGCCGCACACGAGCAAGAGCTTGCGCGTGGGAATGATTGGTTCGTTAGTCATTTCGCAATCAGATACAGCAACGGTAGCAAAAAGATCCAAATGATATCCACAAAGTGCCAATACAAGCCGGTCATTTCGACCGGCGTGTAGGAATCGGGTTTGTAGCGTCCGAGCAGCGCCAAAAGCGTCAAGAGCGACACCAGCCCGATGCCGATAAAGAGATGCAGCGCGTGCACTCCGGTCATTGCAAAATAGAGCCAAAAAAAGAGCTGCACCTGCCCCGCCTGCGCGCCGGCATAGGTCCAGTTCAAGACGGGGACCTCGCCGTTCAAATAATGCAGGTAATACTCGTATCCCTTGATGCCCAGAAATAAAATGCCCAGCCCCACGGTTGCCGACAGGCAGAGCGCGAGCGGCAAGCGTCTGGCGCTCGTGCGCGCAGTATGAACGGCAAGAGCCATAAATAGACTGCTGACAATGAGCACAGCCGTATTGATGCTGCCGAGCGTCAAATCAAGGTGACGGCTGCCCTCGGCAAACGCGTTCGGGTAAAACGCGCGATACACCGTATAGATGGTGAACATCCCCCCAAAGAGCATCAATTCGGTTGCCAAAAAGACCCACATTCCAAAAATCCGCGTGTCGTGCTGCTGCGCGGTGTTTTCGAACTGCATGTCGAGGTGCGCGGCGGACTCAGCCAATGGTCTCCTTTTTTCCGGGGTACTGGTACGGACCCGTCGTGACGATTGGAATCTTGTCAAAATTGTTCGGCGGTGGAGGCGAGGCGGTCGTCCACTCCAGCCCGGTAGCATTCCACGGATTCGCGCCTGCCGCCTTGCCGAACCAGAGCGATGGCAGCAAATAGAGTGCAGGGAGGATATAACCCACGCCCAAAAGAACCGCGCCGAGCGATGAAAGGATATTCAGAAATTGATATTCGGGCGGATAAGCCGCATAACGGCGCGGCATCCCTTCAAACCCCAGAATAAATTGCGGAAAGAATGTGGCGTTAAAGCCGATGAAAATGAGAATCGCGGCGACGCGCCCCCATTTTTCAGAATACATTCGCCCCGTAATTTTGGGCCACCAATAATGCAAGCCGCCGAAATACCCCATGATCGCCCCGCCCACCATGATGTAGTGGAAATGCGCGACCACGAAATAAGTGTCCGTCACATGCACATCCACTGCCAGCGCCGCCAGATAAAGCCCCGTCAAGCCGCCAATCGTAAAGAGACCGATGAATCCCAGGGCATACAGCATGGGCGTATCATACGAGATGGACCCCTTGTACAGCGTGGCGGTCCAGTTGAACACTTTGATCGCGGAAGGAATCGCAACCATATAGCTCAGGATCGAAAACATTAACGCTGCATGCAGAGACATGCCCGAGACGAACATGTGATGCCCCCACACCAAAAACCCGAGCACGGCGATGGCGATGCTGGCAAAGGCGACAAACTTGTAACCAAAGAGCCGCGTGTGAGCGAACGCGGCAATGATTTCGCTCACCACACCCATTGACGGGAGAATCATGATATAGACCGCAGGATGTGAATAAAACCAAAAGAGGTGTTGGTAGAGCAGCGGGTCGCCGCCCAGCGTCGGGTCGAAAATCCCAATGTGGAACAAACGCTCGACCGCAACCAGAATGAGGGTGATGGCAAGCACGGGCGTCGCCAGGACAAAGATGAGACTGGTTGCATACAACGACCACACAAAGATCGGCAGGCGGAACCAGGTCAGCCCCGGCGCGCGCAATTTGTGTGTGGTGACGATAAAATTAAGCCCGGTCAGGATGCTGGAAAAGCCGACGATAAAGACGCCGATTGTCGCGGTGATAACTTCTGTGGGCGTCGCCGTGCTGTAGGGCGTATAAAAGGTCCAACCCGTATCCACGCCGCCCGAAATCAACGCCCACAGCGTAACCCCCGCGCCAAGCAGATAGATATACCAACTCAGGAGATTGAGACGCGGAAACGCCAGGTCGCGCGCGCCGATCATGAGCGGCAGCAGAAAATTGCCGAGGATAGCCGGAATGACGGGCACCAAAAAGAAAAAGACCATGATGATGCCGTGCATCGTAAACAGCTTGTTGTAGGTCGCCGCATCCACCAAGTCGGAAGCGGGCGTAAAGAGTTCGATGCGCATCATCGTCGCCGCCGCGCCGCCGAGAATAAACATGAGCGTAATCGAGACGAGATACATGACCGCAATCCGCTTGTGATCGGTGGTGAGCAGCCACGAAAGGATGCCGTAATTCGCGTTCAGATAGGTCTCGCGACGCGGAAGAGTAATCGCGCTCATGGTTGAATTGTCGGCGTGGGCGCACCGGTGGGTGTGGCGCCGGCGCCGCCCGACCCCAGAGATTTGATATAGGCGAGCAGGGCAAGCAGCTGTTCCTCGCTGAGCTGCCCCTGAAACGAAGGCATGATCGCTTCATACCCTTTTACAATCTGCGCGCTCGGATTCAAGATTGATTCGCGGACATAATTTTCGTCAGCAAGCGCGGTCGTCCCATCTTGAAAGGTGACTGTCGAGCCAAACACGCCGACGAGCGATGGACCGGGCCCGCTGTTGTCGGGCTTGTGACAGCCGCTGCACCCAAATTGGACAAAGAGATGCTCTCCGACGACGGCGGGCGCTTGCCCCGCATCCACGCCCAGCCAGCTGCGGTATGCATCGGGCTCCATCACAACGACCTCGCCGAGCATCCCCGAATGCAGCGTCCCACAATACTCGGCGCAAAAGAGGCGATACGTGCCGGGCGCGGTCGCCTGAAACCATGTGCTGGTATAACGTTCCGGCAATATATCCTGCTTGATGCGAAAGGCAGGCACATAAAAACTGTGAATCACATCCTGCGATACCATCGTCAGGCGTATCGGTTCGCCAAGCGGCACATGGAGCGTATTGATTTCGCGTTTTCCTTCGGCATGTTGGAGCTCCCACATCCATTGTTTGGCGACAACATAGACATCGTTGGCTTGCGCGGGCGGCTGCACAATGTCAAAATAAAGTCTGGCGCCCCATCCAAAAATGCCAAGCGCGACGAGGAGTGGGATGACCGTCCACGCAATCTCGAGGCGCGTCGAACCCGCCAGCTGGTCGGCAATCTGATTTTCGGGCGTCCGCCGATACTTGACGGCAAAATAGACAATCAACCCGCCAATCACAATCACAACCGCGCTCGACATTGCGACCAGCGTAAAAAAGAGCAGGTCCACAGCGCTCGCCATGGTGGATGCTTCGTTCAGGAGCTGTGAGAAATCAGGCATCGTCAAATTGAACCACAAATTACAAAAAGCAGTGTCAGCGGTCACGCGATGGGTCCGCGACGGCGCGCCGTCTCCATTCGACCCTCCATAACCCAAACAACAAGCCGCCGAGCGCCAGTAAACCGGTCAGCGCGCCCAGTCGCACCGCGTTATACGCCGCGGCGGTGTATCGCCCCTGAAGCGGGTCATAGTGATAGCAAAATAACAAGACCTGGTCTACGACAGAGCCGATCTTGTTTTGCGACGCCTCGACCAGCGCCAGCCGCAGGTCCCGCGCCGGAAAATCAATCCCATACAGATAGCGCGCGACCCGTCCCTGCGGAGTCAGCACCACCACTCCCAACGGATGGGCATAGTCGTCCGCGGCTGCGTCATAGCGATACGAAAATCCGACCGCCTGCGCGAGCGCTTGAATCGAAGTCGCATCGCCGGTCAAAAAGTGCCACCCCTCATCCGTTGCCGAATCGCCCAGCGTATTGAGCACCTGTCGGCGCTTGTCCGCGGCAATGATGGGCGTGTCGCGCGAGTCAATGCTCACCGTCAGCACGTCATACTGGTCACCCAACCTCAAATTCAGTTGCGACAAGGTCTGCGCCAGGTCTTGCAGCTCCAGCGGGCACAGATTCTGGCAGCGCAGATAATTGAGCGACAAAAGGATGGGACGCGCGCCAAAATAGTCGCCCAGTCTCACACGCTGGTTCCGTTCATTTTGAAATTCGAGCGCGAGCGGGAGCTGCGCTTCGAGTTTTTGCTCAAAGGCGACGCCGTCCATGTCGGGACCATCCGCGCGGGCGGGCGCGCTCGCGCCAAATGTCAGGCAGACGAGCAGCAGAATGATTCCCCCGCGCGCCTTCCAACGTTTCATGGGTATATCAATTCCTCCATCTGCCCCGAAGTTGCCGGAGAAGGCAACCCGCTGCCCGCGTCCTCGAAACGCTTGTTTGCATCCTCCGGCGCAACCGGCAAACGCGACACCTCCAATTCCATCGCCCGCTCGATCGGGATGTGCACAATGCCCGCCTTTTGATCAACCCAACCGTAACTACTCAACTGCGCGTCCGCGCGCACCTCGATTGTCTCGAGCGCCTTGCCAGGGACCGCCTCAAAACGCGGTTCGGCGGGCAAGGTCACGTTGGGCGGCGGTGTCAGGTTGGGTGGGTATGGGAACGGCGGAACCACATAACCCAAAAGACCATAGGTCAATCCTGTAATCACCAATAGAATGACAAGCAGCGCAGCGAGGAATCCGACCAGCAGCTTGCGCAACGCTGACGGTGACATATCCCTGCGCTCAAAGCCGGTCTGCTCTGTTTCTGTCTGTTCAGCCATTTCGTTCCCCGGTCTCTGCTGCCATGTTTTACACCCCGCGCGTCGCCGTCTCTGCTTTGTGCGCCCACTCTTGAGCGGTCTCCAGATTGCTGTCTGCCGGGTCCAACAGCGGACGTTTGCCCAATTCGCGCTTGAGCAAGACCAGATACACCCCGCTCATCCCCAGGGTCACAAGGAGGTCCGGCAAGGTAAAAACCGGACTTGGTTCAAAGACGGGCACAATCAGCCAATTCACTTCCAACCAGCGCGTCAAGACCAACAACAGCGCGACAACGCCGAGCAGCCGGCCGTGCCGTTTCACCTGGCGGATGATGAGCAGCACAAAGGGCAGGACGAAATACATCAAGCCAATGAACACGGCATACCACTCCCAGCCGCCGTTCAAACGTTTGATGTACCACGGGATTTCCTCGGTGAGATTGCCGGACCAAATGAGCAGGTATTGCGAAAAGGCGAGATATGCCCACATCATCACAAACGAGAGCAGCAGATTGCCCAGATCGTTCAACAACTGCGGCGAGGACACGGCGTTCAAAGGTGCACGGCGCGCCAGAATCACAAACAGCAAAATCACAAAGGCGAAACTCGCCAGAATCCCGCCGATGGCGACCATTGCGGCAAAGATGGTGGAATACCACTCGGGTTCGAGAGACATGATCCAGTCAATCGCCGCAAATGTGACCGTCACGCCAAAGACCACCAACCCAATCGCCCCGGCGCGGCGCAGACGGTTCTGGTTGCGCGGCGTGGGGTCCGCATCGCGCTCGCGCCCCAGACGCGCCATGAGCCACACCAAGCCATTCCAAATCACAAAATACGCAATCGTGCGGGCGATAAAAAAAGGTTGATTCAAATAAGCAGCTTTTTGCTGTAACAGCGGATTGGCAGCCGCCTCGGGGCGCGCCCACACAAACAGCGTCGGAATACTCAAATAGAGCGGCAGCCCGATGATGGTCAGCCACGGCAGAGTGCGCGCGCCCGCTTCCAAAATTCGCAAGAGAGCTGCGCCCCACGCGCCGCCCGACAAATGATGCAGCATCAAAATTGCCAAACTGCCCAGCCCCATGCCCACCCAGAACACGAATGACACCAAATACGCGCGAAAAAAGAGCTCCGGTCCAAAGAACCCGAGGACAAACGAAAACAGGAGCAGCGCCGCGCTGACCACCAGGACAATCTGGGCGCCATGCTTGGAAAAGCTTTGCCGGACCGTCTTTACAAAATTCATGGTTTGATCGCGCTCCCGAATCAGGGGGTACGAGTCGGCTGCCCCAATTCGTCCCGCTGCGCGGGCGGAACATCCTCCGGTGCAGCGTGCTGGCTCAACTGCAGCGCGCGGACATAGGCAATAATCGCCCAGCGATCGCGCGGTGAAATATCTGCCCGATAGCTCAGCATCGCCCCGCTGCCGTTCGTGATTACGTCAAAGAAATGACCCACCGGAGCACCACGCAAGCCGTCGGTGTGAAATGAGGAGGGACAGCAAAAGCCGCGCTGTGCCACAAGTCCCTTGCCGTCGCCCAATGCGCCGTGACAGGGCGCACAATAAATGCCATACCGTTCCTGACCGCGCGCCATGACCGCATCCGTCATTTGAAACGGAAAGGTCGTCGCCGGCGCCCCATTGACCTGTCCCTGATAGAGCAGCGTGTTAGTCATCGTGAGCATATAGGGGACCGTTCCCGAAATGACGGGACGCGCGGACATCCCATCGGGAAAAAAATCGCTCGGCGCATAGGTGTCATAGCGCGGCTGTTCCGCCATGATTTGCAAACTCCCCGACGGACTGCACGCAGTGATGCCCCAGGCGGCAAACAACGCACACGCCGCAAGGACGACGGACGAGAACAAAAGGCGCGTGCGCGGCGCTACACCCGCTCGCCTTTGGCGCAGCTCAGGGCTCCACATCGCTCACCTCGTACGCTCCCAATTCCTCCAACAGCTTGCGCGTTGTGGCGTGACGAAAAAAACGGTCTCGAGCTTCGATCAACAAAAAGAAACGGTCCTGCGACGCCCGTCCAAAACGCGGAACATTAAAAACCGGGTGATAGGGCATCGGCAGATGATTCAATGCCAACATGCCGAGAAGGGCAGCGAACGACGCAAACAGGATGGTCAATTCGAAACTGACAGGAACAAAGGCGGGCCAGCTCGCCAGAGGACGCCCCCCGATATCAAGGGGATAATCAATCACCGTCGTCCAATACTGGAGCGCAAACCCGGTCACCAAACCGGTCACCCCGCCGCCCAGCACAATCAGCGGAAGCCCCACGTTGCGCGCGTGGAGAACGTCGCCCAGTTCTTCGATTTCAAAGGGCGCAAACGCATCCACCGCGCGATAGCCCTCCTCCCGGACACGACGCGCCGCCTTGACCAACGCTTCGGGCGTTTCAAACTCTGCCATGACACCGTAAAGCGCTAGAGGATTTTTGTCTTGAGCTGATTCTGTCATACGTCAGTGCGCCTCGCCGGCGCCGGTTTCCTGCACCAATTCGCGCATCTCTGCCATCGAAATCATGGGCAATAGTCGAATAAACAAAAAGAGGAGGGCAAAGAACAAACCGAACGTTCCAATAAAAACTGCCCAGTCCCAGAGCGTGGGCGCATACATACCCCACGACGAAGGGAGAAAATCGCGCGAGAGACTGGTCACGACAATGACCAGCCGTTCCACCCACATGCCAACATTGATGAGAATTGAAATTACAAAGAGCAAAATGACATTGGCGCGCACGCGCCGCAGCCACAGCGCCTGCGGGATGACGACATTGCACAGCATCATGAGCCAAAAAAGGACGGCATAGGGACCAAACGCGCGATTGAGCGTCATGAATTGTTCGAATGTATTGCCGCTGTACCATGAAGTAAAAAATTCCATCATATAGCCGTACGCCACAATCAACCCACTGGCGAGCATCACCTTTGCCATCACATTCAGGTGGCGCATCGTCACAAAATCCTCAAGGTGGTAAACCGCCCGCAGCGGAATTGTGAGGGTCAGCACCATTGCAAAGCCCGAAAAGATGGCGCCCGCGACAAAGTAGGGCGGAAAGATAGTCGTATGCCATCCCGGCACGATCGAGACGGCGAAATCGAAACTGACAATGCTATGCACGGACACAACCAGCGGAGTTGCCAACGCCGCGATCAAGAAATACGATTTGTGATAGCGCCGCCAGTGATAGACCGAGCCGCGCCAGCCCATCGCCAACAGCCCATAAAACATCTTGACAGGGGTCTTGGTCGCGCGGTCGCGCAAAGTCGCAAGGTCGGGTACAAGCCCCATATACCAGAACAAGAGCGAAACCAGACCGTAAGTCGTAATCGCAAACAGGTCCCAGATGAGGGGACTGCGAAACTGGGGCCACACGCCCATTACATCGGGATAAGGAAAGAGCCAGTACGCAAAATAGGGACGCCCCAGATGCAGGATGGGAAACAAAGCCGCGTTTGCCACCGCAAACAAGGTCATTGCCTCGGCGAAACGATTGATCGAAGTTCGCCACGGTTGGCGCAAGAGGAGCAGAATCGCCGAGATAAGGGTCCCCGCGTGCCCGATGCCGATCCACCACACAAAATTGGTGATCGCAAAGCCCCAACCCACGGGAATGTTCACGCCCCAAACACCAATGCCCGCGATGAGCAAATAAGTCATCGCAAACAAAAGAAGCATCGCCAGCAAAAAACTGATGGCAAAGCCGACATACCACCCGCGCGGCGTCCCGCGCAACACGATTGACGAGATCTTGTCCGTGACGCTGCGATACGTATAGCCCGGAGCGAGCACCGGGGCGCGAGTGGGATTGTTGATTTCTTGTGCCATTACGATTTGTCTTGAATTTCCGGGTTTGGATTACGGACAATTGCCAGATAGGACGTGCGCGGGCGCGTGTTCAACTCGGCGAGCAGCACATAGTTCCTTGAATCCGCTTTCAACTGCGACACGCGACTTTTGGGGTCGGCGACGTCGCCAAAGACAATCGCCTGGGTGGGGCACACCGCCTGACAGGCAGTTACGATCTCGCCATCGCGCACCGGGCGGTCCTCTATTTCGGCGGTCGTCTTGGCGCGTTTGATACGTTGCACACAGTAGGTACACTTTTCCATCACGCCGCGGCTGCGCACCGTCACTTCGGGATTGCGCATCGGCTTGAGGGATGGGGTCTCCCAATCCGCGAATTGAAAGAAATTAAAACGCCGTACTTTGTACGGACAGTTATTGGAGCAATAGCGCGTGCCCACACAGCGGTTATAGGTCATTTCGTTCAAACCATCGGGGCTGTGCGTCGTCGCGGCGACGGGGCACACCAGTTCGCAGGGCGCGTACTCGCAGTGCATACAGGGGATTGGCTCGTGAAAGGTTTGCAGAGCGCTGCCTTCGCCTTCGTAATAACGATCAATGCGGAGCCAATGCATTTCGCGCGCGCGCAGCACTTCGGCTCGACCCACTGTAGGAATATTGTTCTCTGCCTGACAGGCAACCACACACGCGTTACAGCCGATACACGTATTCAAGTTGATCGCCATGCCCCATTGCGGGGGTTCCTGATTTTGCGGCGGAAAAAGGGAAAGCGCAGGTTCCGGCTGATGAGCAAAATCGGGGTCTTGCAAGAATGCATCCAGCGTAGTGTGCTTGACCAGGTCGCGCCCTTCCATGTTCGAATGGAATTGCGTTGTCGCCAGCGACGTGCGCTTGTGGAGCGGCGTCAACTCTAGCCCCGTCCCCATCCAGGGCGCGTCCGATGTGCGGAGAGCATACGCGTTATAGGCGGGACTGTCATCGGAGGTGTCCGCGCCCGTCATCCCATACCCCGCATAAAGCGTCACCATGTCGTCGGCATGACCGGGCATAATCCAGACCGCCGCCTGTGTGCGTCGTCCCCCATAATTGATTTCGACAAGATCGGTTTCTACCTGACCGTGCTCTCCCCCCGTAGCTGCGATGGTCGTGTTGAAACCCATGCGCTGCGCGGTAGTCGGGCTCAGCGCAACGATATTGTCCCACGTCAGTTTGGTAAAGGGTTTGGGCAACTCTTGCAGCCATGCGTTGGGCGCAAAAGAGCCGTCCAATACGGTTGGGTCGGGACAGAAAGCAACTTCGTACGACTGGAGAGGTATTTCCGGCGGAACATCGCCGAGCCAGCCCGTGTTGAGCGTGACAGCACGCGGTGACAGGGCAGTGTCCGCCACGACGCCCGTGGCAAGCGTTGTGCGCCATTCGTCCTCAAAATTACCTCGGCTGCGTTCCTGCCAATATGCCTTGACAATCGCATCGCTCGTGCGCGGCGACGGGTCGAGCAGTTCAGAGAGGAGCTGGTGCGCGGTAATGCCGCCATACAGCGGCGCGATGAGCGGCTGCATCACCGTAGCTGTGCCGTCAAACGCACGCGTGTCGCTCCACGCTTCGAGGAAATGCGCCTCCGGCAAATGCCAGGTGCAGACCTGCGCGGTCTCATTGGCATATAGTCCCAGATGGACGGAAAAGGGGACGCGCGCGAGCTCTTCCTGAAAGCCAAAATCCACCGGCGCATCAAAAACAGGATTCCCGCCCAAAATCAACAAACGCGTCACGCGCCCCGCGCGCATATCGCCCGTCAGCGTATGCAGAGAGGTGAGTTCGTCGGTCGGGTTCACAATGACCGAATCGGTATAGTTGACGGTGCTGCCCACATTCCCCAGAAAATCATTCAAGAGATGGGCGAGCGCATGCACATACGGCGGCTGCCCGTCGCCCGCGATGACGAGACTCGAGCCGCGGTGCGCTTGCAGGTCGCTCACCAGCGCGGGAATCCAATCGGATGGGACATTTTCAAGCGGTCCCGCCGGCACACCCGCAATCCCCAGTCCCGCCGCCACCGCACGGGCAAACGCCGCAATTTGGCTCGCGCGCATCGCCAGACGATTATCCGCCTGCGTGCCGGTCAGACCGGGCGTGCTTTCCACCGCATAGAGACGGCTCATTGTGGATTGCCCGGCCTGGACTTGATGTCCCATCGCAAAATCGCGCGCATAGCGCAGAGAGCCGCCGCCGGAATTTAGAAAATCGGAATCGAGCGCCAGAATCACCTGCGCTCGCGTCAGGTCGTAGCGCGTCTGGACAATTTCGCCGAACGCGAGGAGAGAACCGGCGCGAACATTGTCCTCATTGAATGGTTCGTATTGATGCCACTGTGCGCCGGGAAAACGCGTGAGGAGGGTTTGGAGTTGCGCGCCAAGCGTCGGCGACGAGAGCGCGGGGGTCAAAACTCGAAATCCGCTGCCGTCGCTCCCCTGCTCTTTAAGAGAATTGGCGAGCGCGGTTTGAAACGACGCCCACGCGGAGGGCTTGCCATTCTCGAGAACGACCTGGGAACGAACGGGATCATAGAGTGTAAAGAGGGAGCCTTGGGCAAAAATATCCGTCGCCCCGAGACTGGCGGGATGCTTTGGATTGCCCTCCACTTTGGTCGGGCGTCCCATATCGCTGCGCACGAGCAGACCCATCCCATAGCCGCCGAGAGTCATTGCCGTCGTGTAATAGAGCGGCAAACCGGGGACGATGCGTTCGGGTTTATCCACATAGGGCAGGATTTTTTCGCCCTGGGGGGGGGAGCACGCTGCCAGTCCCGCCATTGCCAGACCTGCGCCGAGGAGTTTCAAGAATGCGCGTCGCTTGATCGTGGTATCGTACACTGTCGCCTGGCGCGGGAACTCGCGGCGCAGGAATTTTTCCAGCTCCCCGACATTTTCGCACGCAACCAGCCGGTTCCAGTCACTTTCTCCGGTCGCCTGAACCAGACGCGCGCGCAATTCCTCGGAGGTCGCTTGCGCGTCGTCCTCTTTCGGGCTTGGGTCTCGAATCGCGTCGAAAACGTCAAACTCTTGCATAAGCGCGGCGATACTCAACGATGACACGTCCAACAATTGGTCTTGCTTGTAATGTGGTATTCCGAGACGAGTTTTGCGCCCAACGCGGCTTGGTCGGGCGGGGGCTGCCAGGTCATGCTAAACACCTCGTCGCGCGGGCGCACAAAGCGCGCGGGGTCACGATGACATTCCAAACACCACGTCATTTGCAGCGAAGTCGCTTTTTGTATCAACGGCATCTCATCTACCTGTCCATGACAGGTCGTGCAGCCCACCCCTTTGTTTACATGAATACTGTGGTCGAAATAGACAAAATCGGGCAGTTGATACACCCGATTCCACGCGATGGGCAGCCCGGTGGCAGCGCTTGTGGTTACCGGCTGGAGCATCGGACTGTCGTTGAATAATTGGGAATGGCAGTGCATACAGGTTTCCGTCGCGGGCATCCCCGCGAATGCGGAAACCTCGACCGACGCATGGCAGTAACGGCAGTCAATGCCATCGTCGCCAACATGGTGCTTGTGACTAAAGAGGACGGGCTGGGGAACCGGCACACCGACGTTTGTCACATAGGGCGAACGCACCAGGATTGCGCCGACGGTGAACAAGCCGCCGATAATAAAAACCGCGCCGAAAATACTCAAGCGAGAGAGCGTGTTCGTACTGCGGTGAAAGATTTGCGCCATGGGTTGCAGCCCTTGCGCTTTATAACGTGGACGCTCCAAATGTGTGACGTGTCGGTCCCTGTAGAGGGGTGAGGGAGAAAATAAAAAGTCGAGGGGCGGCCCGCAACAACCGGCCGCCCCTCGACTTGCGCCAAACGCCTATCCGAAACGAATTCTGATTCTCTTTTATTTGAGAAACAGACTAATGATGTACTGAATCACAAACAAAATGACGGGCAGCAGAATCGCAGTAATCAAAATGCGAAATGTCCCCGGCGCCCAGGGCCACGTCGGCATTTTTTCGACCATGCGCTGTTCGGTCTCGAGACCGAGCAGCGCATCTTTGATTTTGCTCGCATTGTCCCATGCTTGCGTGTCGGTGATTTGATGCAGGGCAATCGCCGTGTTTTGAATGCGGCTTCCGGCTTGTCCCAACAATTCATCTTTTGCCTGGACGAGGCGTTTGTGAATGCCCCACAAGGGCAGGATGAACACAGCCAGCGCGACGCCGGTCAGGGCGGTCCCGGTGAGAATCCCGACCACGAATCCGGTGCTGAGCTGCACGGGGTCGGTGACAAACCAGAGCGTTGGCACGAGCATGAACAAGATTGCCGAACGCGCGGTAACCCCCGAAAACGCATAAATCGGACCGGGGTTGTACATATTCAGACGCGTATGCCGTGTATAAATTTGATTGACGAGTTTCAGTTGATGAATCGTGTGAACAAACCACGCGGCATAGACCGCCCAGGTCGCCGCAAGCAAAAGCATAGCTGCCCCCATTGTAAAAGGGTGCACAACACTCTGCATTACCTGCGCGGCTTGGCGCTCTGAAGAATAGAATAGAGAAAGCACAAGAGATGCGCCGGCGAGCAGCCCGATGGCGCCGGCGATGAGCGTGCTGCGCGCGGGAAGATGCGTGAGCCGGTACTCGGTGTCTGCATATTCGGCGTCGGACAAACTCAAGGTCGGGCGCGCGGTGACGAGCGCCTGCGCGGCGACGTGGTCCAAATAGTGCATCCACGCGAGGATGAGCCCCGGTTCAAAGGATAACCAAATATGAAAGAGGTTGAACGAGCCGACCGGATACACACCCACTTGCCACTGCACGAGCGTGAGTGGGACGAGGAAAACTACGCCAAGCAGCGAATACGTCACCCAATACGGAACGGGCAAACGGTCCACCCAATCCTGCAAGCGGTCAAGCCCACTGGGCGGCTAGGGCGGGATGCGGACCGGATTGGCGGTGTGAGGTGTGGAGGGTGTTGTGACGGTCATGGTGGTTAAACCGAGACTTTCGGTGCTTCTGTCTCTGTTGCACTTATCATACACGCAAAACGCGCGTATGTGTAGGCGGTCTCTATCAAGATCGCGCTTGTCATGATGATGCCGTCAGAGCACCATGACCTCGCAGGGGGGCGCAATTCCCTTCCGACATTGTGTGTGAGCAAAAGGTACGCGTCATATTTTTGGTCAAGCGTAGGGTACACTCGCCGCAGCGTGCCGGACCGGAACGAAACAGCGTTCGTTCCTTACCGTCCAAAATCGTGATGCACACTGTGAGCAAAAATGCCATTGACAAATGCAAATAGCCAACTAAAATAATACCAAATTCTCAATCTTCTCCGTATTTGCCCCCCCCCCAAAAAAGAGGTCCTATCATGTCGCACCGGAACCTGCGCCAGATTTTGTCCGTGTTTGGTTCGATCATACTGCTTGGCGTACTTGCGATCTCACAATCGCCGCCCGCGCGCGCGGCGATTGAACTGGTGCCGGCGAGCGGATTGCTAAATCCGGATGGCACTTTGAATCTTGCCGCTCACCCGCACGGCACAATTGACCTCCGCGGCTGGAACGTCACGCTTGATACTGCGCGCGGTCCTCTGTTTGCGCCCGCGTCGGGCGGCGCCAACGCACCCAACGCCATCGGGGATTGGTCCGCCCTCGGTGACGACGGCTCGAGCGGTGGCTCGCTCACCGATGTGGTCAATGCCATTGCGGTCAGCGGCACGGACTTGTATGTCGGCGGAGAGTTTACCGATGTGAACAACGGCGGCAGCCTGCTCACCGCCGCCGATTACATCGCCAAATGGGATGGGACGAACTGGTCCGCCCTCGGTAACGACGGCTCGAGCGGTGGCTCGCTCAACGCTGTGGTCAATGCCCTTGCGGTCAGCGGCACGGACTTGTATGTCGGCGGACGGTTTACCGATGTGAACAACGGCGGCAGCCTGCTCACCGCCGCCGATTACGTCGCCAAGTGGGATGGGACGAACTGGTCCGCCCTCGGTAACGACGGCTCGAGCGGTGGCTCGCTCAACAATTGGGTCAATGCCCTTGCGGTCAGCGGCAACAACTTGTATGTCGGCGGAGAGTTTACCGATGTGAACAACGGCGGCAGCCTGTTCACCGCCGCCGATTACGTCGCCAAATGGGATGGGACGAACTGGTCCGCCCTCGGTAACGACGGGGGGAGCACACCTAACGGCTCGCTCAACTTTTCTATCAATGCCATTGCGGTCAGCGGCACGGACTTGTATGTCGGCGGAGGGTTTACCGATGTGAACAACGGCGGCAGCCTGCTCACCGCCGCCGATTACATCGCCAAATGGGATGGGACGAACTGGTCCGCCCTCGGT
>JADZCJ010000057.1 GCA_020851635.1 Anaerolineae bacterium | reverse complement strand
GGCTTGTTCGTAGGTCTTCCAGTTCCGAATGCGATATAATGACTTTTGGCATGAGCGTGTTTTCTTGTTTTGGTTTGGCATAACCCAAGATTATACGCTTATGCCACTTTCATGCACCAACGCCATTTTGGGTGGTAAGGAACGAACGCTGTTTCGTTCCCTCCCCCGGCACGCTGCGGCGAGCGTGCCCTACGATATACCAAAAATATACAGCCCGTGTGCGTCCGATCACCCCCACGCCCGTCCCAACGCTGCATTCGCCGCGTGAAACCCGCACATCCCGTGCACCCCACCCCCCGGCGGCGTGGACGACGAACAGATATACAACGCCCGGTCCGGCGTGCTGTATGGGTCATAACGCCAGACGGGTCGCCCAAAGAGCTGAAAAAAATCCTGCACGCCCCCGTTTATGTCGCCGCCGATATAATTGGCATTGCGGGCTTGCAGCTCTGCGGGACCCGAAACGGCGCGCGCGAGAATGCGCTGTTTGAAACCTGGCGCAAACCGTTCGATTTGATTCTCGACAGTCGCGGTCATGTCCTGCGTCCAACCGTTCGGCACATGACAGTATGCCCAGAGCGTCTGTTTGCCGTGTGGGGCGCGTGTCTCGTCAAACAGCGAACTCTGCACGATCAACACAAACGGCGCGTCCGAAACCCTTCCCTGCCACGTCGCGCGTTCGGAAGCGACAAGGTCATCGAGCGTGGGTCCGATATGCACCGTCCCCGCGCGTAACGTCTCTTTTGCCTTCCATGGCACGGGACCATCGAGCGCATAATCCAATTTGAAAACACCCGGTCCGTAACGAAAACTCTCCAACTGTTTCTTGTATCGCCCCTCGAGACGGTCGCCCGCAATGCTCAACATCTGTTTGGGCGTCACATCCAGCATATACGCCTTTGCCTGCGGCAGCGCGTCGAGATGTTCCACCCGCGCATTGGTAATAATCTCGCCGCCGAGCGCGTTCAGATGGCGGGCGAGCGCATCCGCAATCTTTTGCGATCCTCCGCGCGGCAGGGGCCAGCCCACCGCGTGCGCCGACAATCCCAACACCATCCCAAACGAAGCGGTGAGAGGTTCCTGCAGGGACAAAAAAGAATGTGCCGCCAGCCCCGCAAACAGACCGCGCGTTTTTTCCTGTCTGAAAAACCGCCGCGCAAAAAATTCCGCCGACCAGATCGCCCATGCGCCAAAATAACCCAACAGAAAGGGGCTGCGCGGAAATCGCAGCAATGGTCCCAAAATCATGGGCGCCAGCGCGTCCCAACGCGCGGTCAGCGGTCCAAAAATCCGTTTCCACATCGCGCCATCCGGTCCCAGCGCCCGCGCGGTCGCATCAATGTTGCGTTCCAACATCACCGCCGTGCCGTCATCCCACACATGCGCGAGCGGGGCAGAGGGTTGAATCCATTCCAGACCATATTTGGCAAGCGGCAGCGTTTTGAAAAAAGGGGAACCAATGCCCAGCGGATGAATGGCGGAACACGTGTCATGCAAGAAACCCGGCAGCGTGATCTCTGCCGAGCGTGAACCGCCGCCGATCGCCTCGTTCGCCTCATAGACAACCACACGTTTGCCCCGTTCGGCAAGTCGAATCGCCGCCGCCAGCCCATTCGGTCCCGCGCCGACAACGATGGCATCAGGGTGAGTCATTCGTTTCCATTTGACAATCTACCGATCACGAATAAAATGGCTATCTGGATAGCCATCTGGAGGGTCCTATGCTGAAAACTGTTTCTATCGCCCAGGCGCGCCACGCGCTCGCCGCCCTGGTGCATGAACTGGAACAAAGGCGCGTGATCGAGTTGACGCGGCGCGGCAAACCGGTCGCGGTCCTGCTCTCGATCAGCGAATACAATCGCCTTCGGTCGTCTCCGTCCGATCTATTGCAATCACATCTTGCATTTCGCGAGCGACTGCAACGCGCCGAGATTGATATTGAGCCGGACATTTGGCGTGATGTGCGCGATCCGTCGCCGGGGCGAGAGATCGATCTGTCATGATCAAATACCTTGTTGATACAAACGTCGTATCCGAAATCCTGCGACAGACGCCGAACCAAAAGGTTCATGCGCGATATACAGAGTATATTAAAGAGATCGCTTTGCCGGCTGTTGGATGGCATGAAATGTGGTATGGCGTACAAAAACTCGTTCCTTCACAGAGACGCACACTCGTTCAAGACTATCTCGAGCAAACTCTGTCACCTTCGGTGCCAATTCTTGCCTACGACGCTCGAGCCGCCGAGTGGCATGCGGCAGAACGCGCGCGGCTGTCAAAAATCGGACGGACACCGCCATACGCCGATGGACAAATCGCCGCTATCGCCTTTGTCAACGGTCTTGTTCTCGTCACCTTGAACATCGCCGATTACAAATATTTCAAGGACCTCGAGATACAGGATTGGAGTAAATAAATCGGTTGACTATCCGGACCGCTTTTCCGCCTTATCTTCCGCTTTCAGCCACACGCTCAGACTCCTCGGCTCCATCGTTTCCTGCACCACGTCAATTAACCGCCCCGTCAGTTTCTCCAGGTCCGTCTCATCGCGCACCGTCTCGGCAAAATCATTCAACACTTTTTGCGCGTCATATTTCTTGCGATAAAAACGCCGGTCAATCAACCGTTGAATTCCGTTTCGCAGCGGCACAAACAGCGCGGCGATGGCAAGGGTAGAGAGCACCGTCACGACTTCATTTTGCTGCACGCCGGTCACCACCGAAAAGATATACTGCAGCAAAATGACCGTTCCAAAATAAATTCCGATGAGCATGGTGGTCAGCACACCATAGGTCAGCGTGCGACGAATGATAATGTCAATGTCCCACAGGCGATAACGCAAAATCGCAAACCCCACCGCAATCGGAATCAGCCCATAACACAATGTGGCTCCCATACTCGCCACATCAATCACCAATGATTCCGCGGGGGTTGGAGCCCGCAGTTGTTGAATTACGGAAACATAAACCTGCCGGATAATCGTCACCACAAATACCACGCCGAGCGCATAGACCAGCCACTTGATTTGCTGGCGCTGCAGCGGAGGGGCATGATGTCGGTACCGCCAGACCTGGGCATAAAAGCTGCTGCCAAAACCAAACAGCACAGACAACGCCAGAAAAATGCCAAACGCGCCGCTCGGCGCAGAAAATTGTTCAGGAAAAATTCCCCACCCCAATGCCAGAAAAAACACATAGAGCGCGGACCAGCGCACCCAGCGCGGCACAAATTGACCGTCGGGATAGAGCGCAAAAAACGCGACCAGCAGGGGCCACGACAATAGATTGTTGATGAAAAGCGAAATGTGGGTAAAGCCGCCCTGCGTTGTTTGGAGAGTCAGTTGTTCGGGGAATGGCGCATAGGCGTTGGCAGTGCCAAACGCGAGGAGAAAAATCGAAACAAACAACGCATAGCGGTCTTCCGGTCGGCGCAGAAAAATCAACAGCGAGACCGCAAAACTAATCACATAGTAAAGCGTTACGGCGAGGAAAAAATAGCCGAAATAAAGCTCGCGCGCAATTCCCCATTCGGCAAGACCCACCGCAAGACGTTCGCTCGGATTCTCAAACAACCCAAACAGAATGAACTGCGTCGCAACAAACGTATAGAGACTGTTCAGCGCAATCAAAATCCAAAAGACACGTCCCGCCAACTTCCAACCGGCCGACAGCGTCGGCGTTTCCCGACCGGCAGCCATCATGACTTGCCTTTGGCAGGCTTTGGACTAGTTCGCAGGCGGCGGAACGGGTGGGTCACGGTGTAAATCCCGCTCCACATCGCAGCATTCTGCAGGATGTTTTTTGCCGACGACCAATTCCAGCGCGGGTCCACCAACTGGGTCCTGAGCTCCACCTTGCCCGACGCATTAAAATACGACGCGAGATTCAACAGCGTGGCGGTCCAGAACTCGTCTTCCATCTTGCCAATAACCCCCAGTTTGAAAAAAAACTCGTATGCGGGATCGCTGGCGCGGACCAACGCCTGCACCTGCGCAAAGACCTCGTCACCTTCCTGGTCCGACGAAAACGTAATCATCCCCGCAAACATGTGCCCTTGCGGCGTCATGAACGAAAACTGTTCGTCATCCGCATAGATCACGCGGATTCCGGTCGTCAACGGCATTCCACCCGGACCTTTAAGATTGAGCACGGCAACATCGCCGGGCTGAATCTCGGTCAAGGGCGCATAGAAATTGTTGCCGCGGGGCCAAAATTGGGCAAAGTGCGCTTTCCACGCCGCAATAATGTCCGTTGGCAGCGCGGCTTTGCCCGTTGCCGGGATTCGGGGCGCAATCAAGTGGATGCGATAGGTCTTTTGCCACATCTGCCCGAACCCCTGCAAAGGATTCGCGAGTTGGCGTCCCTCTACGTTCAGATTGGTCGCGCCTTGTGGAATTTTTGCATCCACCTGCAAGCGGTCGGTGGGTTTTGCCCACGCCTGTTCGGACGATTTTTGGCGGTCGGTTGGAGGTTGGCTCGACATGATTTACCTCACTTTCATTTCTCGGCGGCGCGCAGCGCGCCGGCTTCGTCGGGATAAATGCTGATGGCTTCGTTCAACCGCGTGAGTTGAAAGATTTGTTGATAATGGTCGGACAGCCCAAAACTAAACATGCGCTGTTTCTGGCGATTGACGCGGATCAACAGTGTCACCAAAAGCCCGATGCCCGAACTGTTCATGTATTCGAGATCGGTAAAATTGATAATGATCGTACGGGCGCCATGCGTGCTGGCATCCTCGTAGGCTGTCATAAAAGGCGTTTCTGCCGCGCCGGTCACTTCACCATGAATATCAATAATCGAGACGGTGGGACCGGGGTTGCGCACGTCGAGTTTGAGTTGGGCGGTTGCCATAGGTTTGCGGTTCGCGTCATGCTTATCTCGGGCAAATCCGGTTGTGATAAGCAAGAGCGTTTGTCTGAGCTGTCGGAACCATACAAGGATTGGTCATTATCCCGCGTTGGAAAGCGCGCTCGCTTCATCGGGATAAAATTTCATAAAATCCGAGAGACGGGTAATGTTGAAAATCTCGATATAGTGCGGTGACAGCCCCGTGGTCAAAAGCCGCGTGCCGCTTTTGCGCGCCTGGGCGAGCAGCATCACGATCAGGGCGATGCCCTTGCTGTTGATATAGCCCACGTCGGCAAAGTTCAAAAGCACCGCGTCCGGATTTTGCGAAACAGCTTCGCGATAGGCGTTTTGGATCACGTCTTCGCCCGCGCCGTCAATATCGCCCTTGAGGTCCATGATCGCAATATTGGGCTGTCGGCGAATGGTGACTTGAAGCAGAGTAGCCATAATTTATTCCTCGACCGCTGTGTTTTTCAGGTGCCAGATCAACTCGAGCGTGTGATGTTTTTCATCCGTAATGATGTTCATATCGTCCACAAACTGTTTGATCAGGAATAGACCCCAACCGAGCGGCGACTGCATCCCCTCCAGTTTCGCGTCGAGATCGGGCGCGGGATTGTCGGGAATCGGCGCACTGCCGCCCTCGTCGGTGATGCGGACCGACAAGAGCTGTGGGGATGCTTTCACCTGGACCTGCACGGGAATCTCGGGATTGTTCTTGTTGCCGTGTTCCATCGCATTCATAGTCGCCTCCGCTACCGCTGTCTTGAGTTGTTCCAGGCGCGCCGCCGGGACCAACCCCTCCGCCACCCGCGCGACGCGCTGCATCACCACACGTTCGTTGCCCTCTTGACTGGGCGTCTCGAATTCATCGAGCGTCTTCCATTCGCCGGTCGGGTTCGCCGCGCTGTGCGTATGCGCCGCCGCGGCATCGCGTTCCAGCGTCATCAACGTAACATCGTCTTCCTGCTCCCAATCGGGCCCCGTAAAAATTTCCAGGTCCTCCAATAGCGATTGGATCAACTCTCTCCCGCCGTTGTGGCTTGCCACATACTGCGACAGGCGCGGGAACCCAAACATTTCGCGCTGAGCATTGTGCGCTTCGACCAGCCCGTCGGAATAAAACAAAATCCCGTCGCCCGGCTCGAGCTGCAGTTCCTGCACCTCGTACGGCATTCCCGGCAGCAAGCCCAACGGCATCCCGCGCGCCCGCAGTTCGATGAACGTATCCCCGCGCCGCACATATGGCACGTCGTGTCCCGCATTCGCATATTGCAGCACGCCCGTGCGCGGGTCGAGAATCGCGTAAAAACAGGTGATAAACATTTTCGGCGGAATGTCGGGCACGATCAGGTCGTTCGCCCGCGCCAGCACTTCACCGGGCGAGGCGGTGTGCTCGACTGTGTGAGTATCGGATATGTTATAGTCCAATGCTACGCCGCGCAGGGTGGCGCGTGTCGAAGCCATCACCAGCGCGGCAGGCACGCCCTTGTCGGTCACATCCCCGATCACCAACCCCATCCGCCCATCGCTGTATTGCACAAAATCATAAAAATCGCCGCCGACGCTCCGCGCGGGACGATATTGCGCCGCAATGTGCCAACCTTCCAAAGTCGGCAGTTCTTGCGGCAAAAGCGTCTGCTGGACCAGCCGCGCAATTCGCAGCTCTTGCTCGAGACGTTCACGCGCTTGGGTCTCGAGCTGTTGCTGCCGCACCAACTGGGCGACACGAATGGCAGGCGCCGTCTGCGTGGCAAGATTATTCAGCAGGACGCGGTCATCGCTGGAATACTCTTGATCGCTCAGGCGATTGCCCAGATTCATCAACCCGAGCAGCTCCCCCTGATTGACCAGCGGAATGACCATTTTGACGCCCTGTTTGGTCAAATCGCGCAGCGCGGGCGAGTCCAGATTCAACTTGTCCACATCCACCACGCCCGGCTGGCTCGAAAAATAGGCAACCAGAGGGTCATTGGGCGGCAGATCGAGCGTCAACAGCGTCCCCGGCAGGGGGCGCGGGGCGTCGGGCAAAGCGACCGGCTTGTCCGGCTGTGTCGTTTTGCCGCCGCCAAAAAGGCGCTGAATAAAGTTCGGTTTCGTAGTTGTTTCCATCTTGACTCCGTTATACAGGACGAACGATACGAAAGCGTTACGAAAAGCGTTACGAGAATGCCCACATTGTGCTCAGACTTGCTCGCTCCGCTCCCATTCCGCCCCTTGCAGTCTGCCCAACTTCCACCATTCCGCGCCCGTGCCTTCTGTGCCCAACGCGCGCACGATCCGCCGCGCCGCCAGACCCACCACCGCCGCATACGTCGGATACGCGATCTCTAATCGCGCCAGGTCACCCACGCGCGCATTCGCCGCCATCGCCGCCGCGACGATTTGCGCCATTTCCAATGCCTGCTCGCCCACAATGTGCGCGCCCAGCAGCAGGTATGTGTCACGCTCGACAATCAGTTTGCAAAAACCTGTAGGCACGTCGTCAATCACCGCGCGGTCAATTTCGCAATACTCTGCCGTCGCGACCTCGCAATCGTATTTTGCGCGCGCCTGCTCCTCGGTCAGCCCCACACTGCCGTATTCGGGATCGGTGAACCCGCCGTGCGGCACAATCGTGTGCCGAAATTCATACTGTGTGCCGCGCACCGCGTTTTCTGCCGCAAAGATTGCTTCGTGCGTCGCGCCCTGCACCAGCATCATGCGCCCCGTAATATCCCCCGCCGCATAAATGTTCGGCGCGGTCGTTTGCAGCGCGTCGTTCACGACCACGTAACCGCGCCGGGTCTGCACGCCCGCCGCATCCAGCCCCAGCGTTTCCACGTTGCCCACCCACCCGACCGCCACGATCACCGCATCCACATCCAGCGCAATCTCTTGCCCCTGTTTCGCATACACCAGTCGTTTCGACCCGTTTGCCGCTTCCAACCTCACAATCCCGCCAATGCCCGTTTCGAGGCGAATATTGCGCTTGCCAAATTCGTCCCCCATCACGCGCGACGTCTCGGCGTCCTCGCCCGGCAAAATACGGGATGCTAAATCAAGCACCGTCACCTCGGACCCGAATTCGTTCAGCACCGACGCGAGCTGGCACCCCGTCGCCGCGCCGCCCACAATCGCCGCGCGCCCGGGCAGCTCTTGCAGCGCCCACACATCGCTGTGCGTCAGCGCCAATTCCGCACCCTCAAAATTCAGCCGCCGCGCATGTCCGCCCGCGCACAGGATAAATTTCCCGGCGCTCAATTTCCCATCAGCCGCCGCGTTGGACAATCCGATTTGCAGCGTGTGCGCGTCCAGAAATTTCGCGTCACCCACGCCGACAAACGTCTCGACCCCCAACGCTTGCAGGTGTCCGATCAGCTGCTTTTTTTCGTGCAGCGCGTTCACCACATAATGCGTCCGCGCGATCAACCGCTCCCAGTTCAAATGCGGACGTTCGCCCTCCAGCCCATATTCGTCAAATTTGGCAGTATCCCGCAGCAGGCGCGCCGTTTTGGCGAGCACGCGCGTCGGCGCGCAGCCGTCGTTCGTGCATGTGCCGCCCAACAGCCCGCGCTCGACCAGCGCCACGTTTGCGCCCAATTCCCGCGCCCGCAGCGCCGCCGTCACCCCGGCCGGTCCCCCGCCGATTACAACAAGGTCATGCATTCATCACTCCCGTTAGCTCGAAAAGGTACCTGTCCAAGATATTGCAAGTCTCTACTTGCAGCCTGATTTTACCAACCCCCTGACAGTAGACCGCCGCCATTTTTCGATCGTCCTCCCCGCACACACCGCGTATTTCGAGATATTCCCTAAACACCGCGTTTGTCCTCCGCCCTATCCTTCTCTCTGCCGTCCACGGTTTGTCGTCTGTCGCTCCCCATCCTTCAACCACAAACTCACGCTTTTCGGCTCCATCGTCTCGTCCACCACCTGGATCAGCCGCGCCACCAGTTTCTCCAGGTCCGTCTCGTCCCGCACGGTGTTGGCAAAATCGCTCAACACCTTCTGCGCATCATACTTTTTCCGATTGAACCGCCGGTCAATCGCGCCCTGCATCCAATTCCGTAACGGCACAAAGAGCGCGGCGATGGCAAGTGTCGAAAGCACGGTCACGATTTCGTTCTGCCCCGACCCGGTCAGCCCGGCAAACAACTGCTGTAACAGAATGACGCTCCCAAAAAACACCACCAGTAATAGTGCCGTGACGAGCCCGTAGGTCAGCGTGCGGCGAATAAGAATGTCAATATCCCACAAACGCGAGCGCAAAATCGCAACTCCGATGCTGATAGGCAGCAACAAGATCAAACCATTAACCGTCAGGAGAAACCCGATCCGTTCGAGGGAAACGCCTTCGGACGTACTGGGATCACTTATTCTCGGGAGGGCGATCGCAAAAAACAGAAGCAAAAAGAGTCCCCAGCCCAGGACCACCCATTTCGTTTGCTGCCGCTGTGTGGAAGTGGATACGAAGAAATAACGATACGCTTGCGCTGCCATGCCCGTCGCCAACAGGCCGATCCAGCCAATTGCACTTAGCACAAAGGTCAATTGGCTGTTCTCATCAAACACCTGCAATGCACTTCTTGTAAACATTACCTCTCAATAATCACGACATCGTGCAGTGGTTTTTGTCTGTTTTCTAGCCGGGCAAGTACTCACGACATCGTGCAGGATTTCGACGAAATGCAGGTAAAAGCGATGCCACTGGTTCTTTGATCC
>JADZCJ010000056.1 GCA_020851635.1 Anaerolineae bacterium | reverse complement strand
GACCAGCGCGATTGCCACGAGATTCAAATCAAGTTTTTGCTTTCCTTGCACGAGGTTCCTCCTTCGAGTAGGTATCTAGCCGGGTCAGGGCGTAACATATGGAATCGGATTTTCATCACTTTATAACGAATTTTGGCTCGAGATTGTTCCCTCAGCGAATCAGATTCCGTTCGCCCGTGCCCCCATAATTGATAAAGACGGTCTTGAGTTCGGTGAAAAAGTTGAGACCTTCTTCCGCCATTTCGCGTTCGCCAACACCGGTGTTCTTGGTGCCGCCAAAAGGCAGCTGCGCTTCGCCGCCAATCGTCGGCTCATTGACGTGCACCATGCCCGTCTCGACATCTTCAATATAACGCATAATATTGTTAATGTCCTGCGTGAAAATGGACGTCGTCAGACCGTACTCGACGGCGTTCGAGAATTTGATCGCTTCCTGAATGTCTGTGGCAACTCCGACGGCGAGCACGGGACCAAAAACTTCTTCTCGAAAGATTCGCATCTCGGGCGTGACACCATCAAAAATGGTTGGCTCGACAAAGTATCCGCCATTTGCGCCCGGCGGCACCCCCCCGCCCGTCACAAGCCGCGCCCCTTCGCGTTTCGCAATCTCGATATACGAGAGATCGGTCTTCCATTGTTTCTCATCCACCGCCGGACCCATCTCCGAAGTTTCATCCAATCCGGGACCGACACGCAATTGCGAGGCGCGCTCGCCAAGCAGCTCGACCAGTTTATTTTTTACGTCAGGCGCCACAAGGACACGCGAGGTGGCAGTGCAGCGCTGCCCCGTCGAACCAAACGCGCCGCCAATAATGGCGTTCGTAGCTCTGGTCAGGTCGGCATCAGGCATGACGACAATGGCGTTCTTGCCGCCCATTTCGCATGTCACTTTTTTGTTGAGCTTGGCTGCCTGATGGTACAACGCAGTGCCAACCTCATTCGAGCCGGTAAACGAAATCGCGCGTGTTTCCGACGCTTCGACAATCGCGCTCCCGACCGTCGCACCGGAGCCGACGACCATATTCAACACTCCCGGCGGCAAACCCGCTTGCTCCAGGATCTCGACCAAAAGCGACGCCGTCGCAGGCGTAATTTCGGCGGGCTTGAAAACGACCGTGTTGCCCGCTACAATCGCGGGCGCGATTTTCCACACCGGAAGCGCCCAGGGAAAATTCCACGGCGTAATGAGCCCCACCACCCCGATGGGACGGCGAATCGTATAGGTGAACGTGTCGCGCGCTTCGCTCGGCATAGTCTTGCCGTGCATGCGATAGCCCTCGCCCGCGAAAAACTCGAGGAGCGAGATGCCCTTGAGCACCTCGCCGCGCGCTTCTTTGAGAATTTTACCTTCCTCGCGACTCATGGTCTGCGCGATTTCTTCGAGCCGGGCGCGCGCAATATTGACCGCGCGCCAGAGAACGCGCCCACGTTCGGGTCCGGGCGTATTCTTCCAGGCGGGAAACGTCGCTTGCGCCGCCTGAATCGCGGCGTGAGCATCCTCTACGGTCCCCGCGGGGAACTCGGCGATAATGTCTTTGGGATCAGCAGGATTAATATTTTTGACGAGACGTTCAGATTTTGGGTGAAACCATTTTCCGTTGATATAGGACCCTGTGGGCATCGTAACTCCGGTTCGAGATAGAGTAGAAATTGGAGATTAGAGACGAGTGAATAGAGACTAAAGACTGGGGTTTGATCTGCGACCCTTCACTTGAGCGTAAGAGCCGTAATACGAAACGTATTATAGCATAACCGTTTTTTAGGGACCGGATAAATCTAGTTGACCTCACAAAAGACGGCGTAACCAACCAGACTTTTGACGCTGCTGCGCCGAATTTATATAATGCGCCCATGTCTTGCGACATTTTTCATCCCCCCCGTTGATCGGGTCCCCGGCGCGATAACGGACGTTATGTTGTAACGTCTCGGCGCGCCCACCGTTGGTCCGGACGTTATAGCGCGGCGTCACTGTGCGCAGCGGTCTGGACAATCCCGGCGCGCGGTCCTCCTGTTGCTGGATTTCGATGGCTTGTCGTTTCCTTGATGTCACAACAGGAGATTTTCTCATGCTTGCAAAAATAAATATTAAACCCATCGCATTCTCGGTGATGGTCTTGTATGCCATCGAACTGCTCGACGAGTTGATCTATGGGTTGTATGGCGCGACTCTGCCGCTGGTCAAGAGCGATCTCGGGCTGAGCTATGCGCAGGTCGGTCTGCTCTCCACCGTCCCCGGATTGGTAAGCATAGTCGTTGAGCCGTTCATTGGAATATTGGGAGACACGCGCTTTCGCCGCGCGCTCGTCCGCGGCGGCATTTTGGCAACCGTGTTCGGGTTGGCATTGGTCGCCTTTGGACAAACATACGCGATTCTGCTGATCGCGTTTTGTATTTTGTATGTGGCATCCGGCGCCTATGTGAACCTGGCGCAAGCGACCTTGATGGACTTGAATCCCACGCGCACCGAACAGACAATGGCGCGGTGGACGCTGCTCGGGGGCATCGGTGTGGCGGTTGCGCCGATGCTGACAGCCATGGCTTTCGGCATCGGCTATGGCTGGCGCGAACTGTATCTGGCGTTCGCCGGCGCTGCCGGGGTCTATGTGGCGCTTGTATGGCGGATTGCGTTCAACGCGCACGATGGCGCGCAAGAGAGCCGGGTTGCTCTGCGCACGCTCGCGCGGGATTTTTTCGACGCCTTTCGCAATAGCACACTCGTCCGCTTTGTGGTGTTGACAGAGCTGGCAGACCTGATGCTCGACAAGTTGTACGAAGTGACGGGGTTGTATTTTTTTGATGTCGTGGGCGTAGAGATCGCGCAAACAGCTCTCGCCTCTGCTGTCTTTACAATTGTTGGTCTGGCAGGCAACCTATTGCTGATTCCACTGCTGGAACGCATGAACGGCGTTCGAGTCGTGCGCCTATCGTCGGTTGTCGTCATTGCGCTGTACTCGGCGTTCCTGCTGGTTCCCTTTGTGTGGGCAAAATATGTGCTGATCGCGCTGGTCAGTTTTGCGACGGCGGGGTGGTTTGCGATTTTGCGCGGGCACACGTTTGCCGCGCTCCCGGGCAAATCGGGGATAGTCATCGCCGCGGCGGCGTTCGCCAACCTTTCCGTGCTCCTGACTCCGACCATTCTGGGCGCATTTGCGGATGCGTTCGGGTTGCAAACTGCGATGTGGCTTTTGCTGATTGGACCCGCGGCGCTGCTCGTGGGCTTGCCAAAAGAGTAGCGCGTGAGATGCCTTTGTGTGAGAATTCACCACATTCCGCACGCGCGGTGGACTTTGTCGGTGGGAATACAAATCAATGCCACCTTGGCTGCCATGCGAGCAGCCATCTGTCACGCGCGGAGGGTGACAATCGCCCTGCCCCGCGACAGACAGTTTCGTTATAATGGATAACGCGGCTGAACATAAAGTAGAGTGGTCATATTCGCGACCGTCAAGTTGATTGGGATTACGAGACTACAGGGCACGAGGTCAAGAGGCGGAAAAATCAATGGCAGATAATTCTATCCTTTCGCTGGACGCATACACGCCCGCAGAGATGGCTCAGCGAGTTGAAACGATAGGCGTGAAAAAGGCGAATCTCGACGCGGTTTCCCTGCTCGCGCTTGGCGTGCTGGCAGGCGCGTTCATTGCTTTGGGCGCGAATTTTGCGACGATTGTTTGGACGGACAATGGGCTGAGCTATGGACTGTCGCGCCTCGCGGGTGCGCTCGTCTTTACGCTCGGTTTGATTCTCGTGATCGTCGGCGGCGCGGAATTATTTACGGGCAATAATCTGATTGTGATGGCGTGGGCATCGCACAAGATCACAACCATGCTGCTCCTGAGGAATTGGGCGCTGGTGTATATCGGCAATTTTATTGGCGCGCTGGCGACCGCCGTTGGCTTGTATTTGTCGCGCCAATGGGTCATGGACTCGTATCAAGTTGGCGTCACCGCGCTAAATATCGCAAACGCCAAAACCTCGCTCGAGCTCATCCCCGCCTTCCTGCTCGCCGTGTTCTGCAACGCGCTCGTCTGTCTCGCCGTCTGGCTCTGTTTCAGCGCGCGCACGACGACCGACAAAATCCTTGCGATCATTCTTCCGATTGCCGCGTTCGTCGCGGGCGGAATGGAACATTCGATTGCAAACATGTACTTTGTACCGATGGGCTTGTTTTTAAAGAACGAGCCGGCCGTCCTGGCAGCGGCAAACCGGACCGCAGACCAACTGGCGAACCTGACGTGGCAAGGATTTGTGTTCAATCTTGTCCCCGTGACCTTGGGCAACATCGTCGGCGGCGCGATCATGGTCGCGGCGGTCTACTGGTTCATCTATTTGCGAACAGGGCGGGATTAGGCGTCTCTGGCGAGCGCTGCCCGCCATTCTACACCCCCTGAACGCGAGCCGATGGGGTTTGGGGGCACATTCGCGCCCCGAGAATCCGCGCGGGTTTTCCCCAAACCTTTTGACATGGCTAACCGCTTATTCTATAATCGCGTGAATTGATCCCCGGCTGGCTCGAGGGCGCAATGTCTGCCCTCGCAATTTCCCCAGCGACAGCCGGAGGCGTCCGGGCGCGAGCGCCGAGAACGTCCCACAAGCAGCTTGCGCCCAAGTATCACCATTTTATTGGGGCGCCAAAGGTTTACGGAGCTTTTGAATCCCATGGCAGATCCTCTTTACATTGCAAAAAGTACCGCACAAGACGGTCCGGAAATCTATCTCTATCCTCGCATGGCAAACCGGCACGGACTGGTGGCGGGCGCGACAGGCACAGGCAAAACAGTCACCTTGCAGACACTCGCTGAAAATTTTTCGCGGATCGGAGTGCCTGTTTTTGTTTCAGATATCAAGGGCGATGTCGCGGGGATCAGTCAACCCGCCGGAGAGAATCCCAAAGTGCAGGCGCGGATCGAGCTGTTGGGGTTGACCGATTGGACGGCGGCGGGGAACCCGGTCGTTTTTTGGGACATTTATGGCGAACAGGGTCATCCGATTCGCACCACCGTCTCGGATATGGGTCCGCTGCTTTTGGCGCGTTTGTTGAACCTGAACGACACACAGACCGGCGTTCTGAACATTGTTTTCAAGGTCGCGGACGACCGTGGGCTGCTCTTGCTTGATCTCAAAGATTTGCGCGCGATGGCAAGACACGTCGGCGACAATGCCGCCGAATACAAGACCGAATACGGCAACGTCTCGCCCGCCAGTATCGGAGCAATCCAGCGCGGTTTGCTGGCATTGGAAGAACAAGGCGCCGAAAAGTTTTTTGGCGAACCGGCGCTCAACTTTGACGATTTCCTCCAGACCGATGCAAACGGCAAAGGGATCATCAATGTGCTTGCCGCCGACAAATTGTTTCAATCGCCAAAACTCTATGCCACCATGTTGCTGTGGATTCTGGCAGAGCTGTTTGAAAATCTTCCGGAAGTGGGCGATCTGGACAAGCCCAAATTGATTTTCTTTTTTGACGAGGCGCACCTCTTGTTTGATGACGCGCCCGAAGCGCTGCAAGACAAGATCGAGCAAGTGGTGCGTTTGATTCGCTCCAAGGGCGTGGGGGTGTACTTTGTTACGCAAAACCCGTTGGATATACCCGACCCTGTACTCGGTCAATTGGGCAACCGTGTGCAGCACGCGCTCCGCGCCTTTACGCCGCGCGATCAAAGAGCGGTCCGCGCCGCAGCCGAGACGTTTCGCGCCAACCCCACCCTGGATATTGAAAGTGTCATAACGCAGCTGGGTGTCGGTGAAGCGCTCGTTTCCTTTCTCGATGAAAAAGGCGCACCGGGAATTACAGAGCGCGCCTACGTTCTACCGCCGTGTTCGCAAATTGGAATGATCACTCCGGAACAACGCGGAGCGCTTATCAAGACCTCTTTGCTCGCGGGCGTTTACGAAGCCACGGTGGACCGCGAGTCGGCGTACGAGATGCTAAAGGCGCAAGCGGAAGAAAATGCGAGCGCCGCAGAGCAGGCGCGCCTGACAAAGGAGGCGGAAGCCGCGGCGAAAAAAGCCGAAGCAGAGGCAAAGAAAGTAGAAGCGGAACAAAAAAAAGCCGAAGCACAACAAAAAAAGTTGGAAGCCGCAGAGGCAAAAGAAGCGGCGAGACAAGCGCGTGAAGCAGAGAAACTGGCAAAACAACAGGCAAAAGAACAGGAAAAGGCGCAAAAGGAAGCCGAGCTCGCCGCCAAAAACAATCCTTTTAATCAGATTCTGGGCAACATGGCAGAGCATGCCGGTAAAGAGATTTCGCGCGGATTGTTTGGCAATTTGTTCGGGGCGGGTTCCTCGAAACGCAAACGCTAATTTCAATTCGTATGACAGAATCTACACTTCCCGGCGCACTGGTCACCAACACAGAAGAAGATGTATTGGAAGCGCTCGGCACAGACGTCACCGTGCCGGCGCCAAGCCGCGCGCGTTCCATCGGCACAACGATTCTGCGTTTCGGGCTGGTGATTCTGATTGGTTTTGTGCTATGGGAGCTTGCGAAATTTCTCTTTGGGACACCGTGGCGTTTTTCGACCGCTGACGGCGCATGGTTCAATCTGGTGTGGTTCCCTCCGTACCCGATTAAATTCGCAAGCGACTTGAATATGCCCCATCTGTGGGACATTTTCAATGCCCTGATTCTGCCCGCGCAGCGTAACGGACCGCCGCTCGTTGCCGTTTTGGCGCAAGCCGCCGTGGTGACCATGCAAGCGGCTATCGTCGGCTTTATCATCGGCACCACGCTGGGTTTGATTCTCGGCACGATTTTTGCGCACTGGACGTTGTTGGAACGCGCGCTCGTCCCCTATGTCGTGGCGTCGCAAACGATTCCGATCCTGGCAATCGCCCCGATGGTGGTGGTATGGCTCAAAGCCGGTTGGTGGTCGGTCGCGCTGCTCGCCGCATACCTCTGTTTCTTTCCCGTAACCATCAACACCCTGCGCGGCTTGCGTTCGCCGGACCCGCGCGCCATCGAGTTGATGAAGTCTTATGCCGCCTCGCGCTGGACGACATTATGGAAAGTGCGCTATCCCTCCGCCTTGCCCTATATCTTTACCGCGCTAAAAATTGCGGCGACCACAGCAGTCGTGGGCGCGATCATTGCCGAATTGCCCTCGGGGCTGGGCAATGGCTTGGGGCGAGTCATTCTGAACTTTAATTCAGAATACGCGATTCGTCCGCCCAAACTATGGGCAACGATTCTCTTTGTCTCGCTGGTTGGGATGCTCTTTTTCTTGAGCGTGATTCTGGTCGAAAAGATCATGACGCGCAATATGCGAAAACTCGAAAACCAAGCCTGAGTGGGCAAGCAGAACGCTTGCCCGCTCGCGCAGTTCACGACATCCGATTCCTATGGCTGTGGTATCCATCTCCAGAGTAAACAAGATTTTCGGCAAGCCGGGCGCGAACCAAACGATTGCGCTCCAGGATATTGACCTGGAAATCGAACAGGGCGAGTTTATTTCGCTCATCGGTCCTTCCGGGTGCGGCAAGTCCACCCTCTTGCGCATCATCGGCGATCTCATCTCGCCCACCAACGGCACGGTGCAGGTCAACGGTAAACCCGCGCCGCAAGCGCGCGTGGACCGCGATTATGGCATTGTGTTCCAGGCGCCCGTGCTCTTTGACTGGCGAACCGTGGAACGGAATGTGCAGCTGCCGCTTGAAATCATGGGCAAGTCGGCGGAGGAACGAACCCGGCGCGCCAACCAGATGCTGGAACTGGTCGAGCTGAACGGTTTTCAAAAGCATTATCCGTATCAACTCTCCGGTGGGATGCAGCAGCGCGTTTCGATCGCGCGGGCGTTGTCGTTTCATCCACAGCTATTGCTGATGGACGAGCCGTTTGGCGCGCTGGACGAAATCACGCGCGAACGCTTGAATGCGGAACTGTTGGATATCTGGAGCCGCACAAAAACGACGATTGTATTTGTGACCCACTCGATCCCGGAAGCGGTCTTTCTTTCGACCCGTGTCGTCGTCATGAGCGCGCGTCCGGGACGCATCACCGAAATCATTCCGATTGACCTGCCCCAGCCGCGCGTATTTGAAACGCGCGAATCGCCGCGCTATTACGAGCTCATCACGCAAGTGCGCGAGGCGCTGCGAGGCAGCGAGGGGATGAAGGTTTGAGCATGGGCATGGCAAAGGCGACAGAAAAAAGCTATCCCACCCGCCGCGCGTCGCCGCAAGCGGACCAACGCGTCCCGTTTATATTGCGCGTACGCTATTACCTGCCCACCATCATCATCTTTTTTGCGGTGTTGATTACCTGGGAACTGGCGGTGCGGCTGCTCGGTGTCAAGCAGTTCATCCTGCCCGCGCCGAGCGCGATTCTGAACGCATTTCTCAACGGCATTTCCCAGATGGTCGGGCTGGGAATCTACACCGGCACAGAGGCGCTGGGGGGATTTTTGTTGGGGTGCGGGCTGGGCATTGCGGTTTCGTTGGCGACCGCGCGATGGACGGCGGCGCGCGAAACGCTGCTGCCGCTGGCGATTGCGGCAAATTCCGTTCCCATCATTGCTTTTGCGCCCATTATGAACAACTGGTTTGGCATCACCAACCAGTTCTCCAAGATGGCGATTGTCGCCGTCATTACCTTTTTCCCGATGATGATCAACATGACGCGCGGGCTGACGCTGGTCGAGCCGGCGGCGCTGGAATTGATGCGGTCATACGCCGTGAGCGAATGGACGGTGCTCAAAGAGGTGCGGATTCCTAATTCTCTGCCCTATATGTTCAACGCCTTT